>CAZKLP010000007.1:0-30410 GCA_964553885.1 uncultured Candidatus Saccharibacteria bacterium | reverse complement strand
GGTTCCGGAAAATCAACGACTATTTACGGAATTTTACAGATTTTAAACACCGATTCGGTCAATATTGTGAGTTTGGAAGATCCAGTTGAGTATTATCTTGACGGCGTGAACCAATCGCAAATTCGGCCGGAATTGGGCTATACTTTCGCTACAGGTCTAAGACAAATTTTACGTCAGGATCCGAACATTATTGTTGTTGGCGAAATGCGTGATAACGAAACCGCCGGTTTGGCGGTTCAATCGGCTTTGACCGGCCACTTGGTCTTGTCAACCCTCCACACTAATGATGCCATCGGTGTTATTCCGCGTTTGATAGACATGGGCGTTGAACCATTTCTTTTGCCTTCGGCTTTGAACGTGGCCCTAGCCCAGCGTTTGGTCAAAAGATTATGCCCGGACTGTAAAAAAGAAATAGAGCCGCCGGAACCGGTGAAGAAAATTATTTTGGATGTTATAAATTCCATGCCGGAAAACAGCAGGCCTAAAGTAAAATCCGATAAATTAAAAATTTATAATGTCGGCGGTTGTTCTAAATGTAACAACAAAGGAACTAAAGGCCGAATAGCGGTTTTTGAAATTTTAGAGATGACTCCGCAGCTTGAAGAAATAATTATTTCGGAGCCAACCGAATCAAAAATTTTAATTGAAGCTAAAAGACAGAATATGATAACGATGTTTCAGGATGGCGTCTTAAAAGTTTTAGATGGTATAATTAGTTTTGAGGAATTGGCTCAAGTTACAAACGTTAGCGCCGAGGAATCAAAATAAAGAGTACAAATTACAAATCTGCTACGAATATACAAATTAGTACATTGGTAAATAATTAGTAATTAGTATTATGTCAACAATTGAACAAGAATTAGAAGACCTGCTTTTAAACACGCTAAAACTTAACGCGTCCGATTTGCATTTAAGCGTTGGCTATAAACCGATTGTAAGAATTGACGGGAATCTTTTGCCGCTTGAGGACTTTTCAATCTTAACGGCTGAACACGCGGAAAGCCTGGCTTTCTCGCTTTTGGGGGAAAGAAAAAATACTTTTCTTGAAAAAAAAGAAATCGATTTTTCTTATGGTTTTCGGGATAAAGCTCGTTTCCGAATTAATATTTTTTTTGAAAAGGACTTTGTAAGCAGCGCCTTGCGATTGATACCTTCAAAAATAAGAACTTTAGAAGAGCTTAACCTGCCGGCGACTCTTCATAGAATTTCTAAGTTAAAACAGGGTTTTGTTTTACTTACCGGTCCGTCCGGCCATGGCAAATCAACTACTTTAGCGGCGTTAGTTGATGAAATTAACAAGGAACGGGCAGAACATATCATTACTATTGAAGATCCTATTGAATATCTTTTTTTAGGGAATAAATCAATTGTTAATCAAAGAGAGATTGGCAATGATACGCATAGCTTTCACAATGCCCTAAGTTCTATTTTGCGGGAAGATCCAAATGTCATTATGATCGGTGAAATGCGAGATCCGGAAACTATCTCCGCCGCTTTAACGGCGGCGGAAACGGGCCATTTAGTGTTTTCTTCTCTTCATACCAACAGCGCCAGTCAAACCATTGATCGGATTATCGACGTTTTTCCTCCGGGGCAGCAAAATCAAATACGGCTTCAGCTTGCCAATACTCTTTCAGCTATAATTTCTCAGCGGCTCTTGCCCCGTGTTTCCGGCGGCCGCATACCGGCAATAGAAATTATGTTCGCGAGCAACGCTGTTAGCAATTTAATACGCGAAGCCAAAGCTCACCAGATTGATTTAGTTATAGAAACTTCCCTTGAAAATGGTATGATATCTTTGAACCGCAATTTGGCCGAATTAGTCCGCCGAGGCGAAGTGGCGCCGGAAGTTGCTATGGCCTATACTCTTAATCCGACAGAACTTCAAACAAGAATTAATAATTCTTAAATATTTAAATTATTAAATATTTCAATATGGCAAAATTTCAATATAGCGTGAGAACAAAAGAAGGAAAATCAGAATCCGATATCATAGAGGCCTCGTCGCTTGAGGCGGCTGTTTCAATGTTGCAGAATCAAAGGTTGATTATTATTGAAATCGAGCCTTTTGAAGAAACCAAAAGTCTAACTTTTAACATATTAATGGAGCGGGTTGCCATTAGGCTTAATAGAATTAAAAATGAAGACATTGTTCTTTTCACAAAGCAAATGGCGGTTTTAATTCAAGCTAAAGTGCCCCTTATTCAGTCATTGCGCGTTATGGCAAAACAGACTGAAAATCCGAATTTTGCCGGTATTATTAATGCCGTGGCTGACGATGTTGACGCCGGTATGATTTTTTCAAGAGCTTTGTCCAAATATCCATACGTTTTTTCCAATTTTTTTATTCAAATGACGCGATCGGGTGAAATTTCCGGCCGGCTGGAGGAAACTTTGACTTATCTTTCCGATTACATTAATAAACAATATCTTTTGAATGCTAAAGCCAGGGGGGCGATGATTTATCCCGCTTTTATCGTTGGAGCGTTTATTATTGTGGGCGTATTGATGTTGGTTTTTGTCATTCCAAATTTAACCTCAATTTTGGTGGAATCGGGCCAAAAACTGCCTTTGGTCACCCGCCTTCTGATAGGCGCGGCTGATTTTACCAAAAAATTTGGCTGGATCGTGTTTATTATTTTGGGCGGAGGAGGCTATTTTATTTGGATTTCAATTAAAAAATCTTCGGAATGGCAATATGCTTACGACGGGTTCAAACTTCGCTTGCCGATTTTTGGCAAACTCCTAAAAAAGATATATCTGGCGCGTTTTTCAGAAACCTTGTCTACTCTTACGTCATCGGGTATTGCCATTTCCCAGTCGCTTGAAATAACGGCTGATGTAGTTGGCAATTCTGTTTATAAACGGATTATTCTTGAAGCCGATGAAGCGGTTCGCAAGGGGAGCAATATCAGCATAGTTTTTGCCCGTTATCCTGAAATTTTGCCGATGGTTACTCAAATGATCTCAATTGGCGAGCAAACGGGGAAACTTGATTCTATTTTGAAACAAATATCGGCTTTTTTTACCGAAGAAGTTAACAGGGCTTTTGATAATTTAGTTGATTTAATTGAACCAATTTTAATTGTGGTTTTGGGAGTGGGTGTGGGTATCTTAGTTGCGGCGATTCTTTTACCAATATATAATTTAGTCAATGCGTTTTAAAATTAATAGTAATAATTTATTTATGTTTAAAAACAAACAAAAAGGTTTCACTCTTTTGGAACTCTTGGTTGTTATTGGCATTATTGGACTTTTGGCGTCCATTTTAGTCATTAATTTAACCGGTGCCAGAAGAAGAGCTAGAGATACCAAAAGGATTGCCGATATCAGAAATCTTCAGACTTCCAGTGAAGATTATTATGGTAAAAATGGCAAATATCCGACTACATTAGCCGATTTAATAAGCGGCACCCAGATACCAATTTGGCCGCTTGACCCCTTGGCTGCGGCGGGCACTACTTGTACCGCTAATTCCGACAATTGCTATTGGTATGCCTCGTACACTCCGAGCGGCGCTTTGGGTCCTCAATCATATCACTTTGGCGCCAGTTTGGAAGATACCGGCAGCCCGCTCTTAAATCAGGATAGAGATTGTAATTCCACCAGTGGCAGTAGCTGTCCTTATGTCTCGGCATATACCAATGGTTTTACCGGCGCTGATACGGCCGGTTGCGGCGGCGTCGCCTCAAGATACTGTTATGATATTGCTCAGTAGTTTTGTATTCGGACTTGTTTTCGGGAGTTTTTTAAATGTTGTGATTTATCGGCTAAAGAACGGTCGGAATGCAATTTTCGGCCGTTCTTTTTGTCCTGATTGTAAAATAACTTTAAAGTGGTACGATCTAATACCGCTTTTTAGTTTTATTTGGCTTCGCGGCCGCTGCCGCTATTGCGGCGGAAAAATTTCTTGGCAATATCCGATTGTTGAAATTTTATCAGGGCTTATTTGGGTAATGGTGGCATATAAAATTAATTTTCAATTTTTTCCGACGTTTCAGTCGGGATCCTCGATTTCTCAACCAAATTTTGGGAATTTGGGAGAAATCGGGACAATTTTTAATTTTTTTTACTATATTTTTATCTTTTCTTCTATTTTGATTATTGCCGTCTATGATTTTAAATGGCGGATTATTCCGGATAAAATAGTTTATCCGGCAATCATTATTGTTTTTTTATATAATATTTTTAATGCTTATAAATTTTATGAAATAAATGTTGGAAACCGAGTTTCTAACATTTTTAAATATCTAAATATTGAAATGTTTCTTTGGCCGCTTTTGATTGCCGTGATCGCTTTTTTATTTTTTTTCGCGATTTATTTCTTTTCCCATGGCCGGGCGATGGGTCTCGGCGACGCCAAATTGGCATTTTTAATCGGTCTGTTTTTGAATTCATACTCGGCCGCATTAGCTTTTATACTGGCTTTTATTATCGGCGCGGTATTTGGTATAATCTTAGTGGGGCTTGGTAAAATCTTCTCCCATTATGGAAAATGGGGGATGAAAAGCCAAATTGCTTTTGGCCCCTTTCTAATGCTTGGCGCTTTTATCGCCTTTTTCTTTTCTGGTTTTATTATTAAACTTTTAAACTTTTAAAATATGAAAATCTCAAAATATCAAAATGTCTAAATATTCAAATCTTGAAATATCTAAATATTAACAATTAAATTTTTTACATCAAATATGTTATTTTGCCAGCGATCGCTGGCAAAATAACATATTAAAATATCTAAAATTAAAAATAAAAATATGTTTAAAATACCAAATACCAAATACCAAATACCAAATACCAAATACCAAATACAAAGGACGGGTTCACTCTCATTGAGCTTCTGGTCGTCATCGGCTTACTCGCGACTATTATTACTCTAAATATCCAATCGGCTCGCCAACGGCTGGGTTCCCAATTTGGCGCCGACTTATATCAGGCGTTTTTCGAGCGATCCGGCCGATGATAATGGTCAGAGATCGTATCTTTACCGATCGGATGCGTCAAACTATAAAGTTTTATCGCATTCTCCTCAAACCGACGGCTGTACTTTGGGCGATTCAAAAGACACTTTATATGATCCAATTAGGACTACCTGGGCTTGGATGGTCTGTTCCGGCGAACCAGCCTGTAGCACTTGGTAATTTTAGTTATTTATTTTTCTGTTACAATTTTCTATTGGAATTAGAATTGAAATCGGAATCAGAATTGGAATTATAATTGGAAAACTATCAAATATGTCACTTTCCAAGCGATCGCTGGTAAAGTGACATTTTCCCAATTTCTAAATTTTTAAGGTAATTTAACTAAAAATGTTACTTTGTAAGCGATCGCGAGTAAACTCACACTTGCCTGTAAATTTATTTTAGAATCCAATCAGAGCCCGAATCGATCTTTTAGATCCAATTCAATATCGGTTTCTTTAACGATAAAAAATCTCACATAAGGTCTCAAATCAAAAAGTTCCACTATAAAATCAACTTCATTTTTACATTCGTAAGGATGAATGAAAACGCTTTTTTGCACCGGATAAAATCCGAGACCTTTTAACTTGGCCGCTAAGGCATCTCTTCCTTTCTTTTTTTCTTCGGGGATATCAAAGATAACCAGTCGCCACAGATGATCCCACCTGGCGGGTTTTGAGATTTTTACGGCATCGGGATTGTATTGCAAATATTTTTTCTTTCCTTTCTCGGTTAGAATCAGATAAACCGTGCCGTCATTATTTTCTTTATAATCAATAAGTTGCGACTGATAAAGTTTACGGATTGCTTTTCGCAAGGTTCTTTCATTTATATTTTGCCATTCTCTGGATATTTTCTTTAAAATTTTAAAGTAAACGTCGGGACGCGTTGTTAATCCTAAAACTAAACCGCCTTCTATAAGGAGAAGCGCTTTTTGCATTATCGGTCCCATTTTAAACTTTAAACTGCCATCAGGTTCATTTTTCATATTGGCTAACTTTATTCGGTTATCTCTATTAACTCTATATAGTAAAAGTGTTACTTTACAAGCGATCGCTGGCAAACTTACATTGACTCGATGCGGGTATATACAACTATTTCGTTTTGCGTACCATATTTTGTTTTATGTTGCGATATTTGATATAATATAGAATATGAAAAAGAACAATCAAAAAAGTGATTATATTTTAATATTTGCCGTCGTTTTGCTTCTGATTTTAAGCGGATTTTTGGTTTTTTGGTTTTCATCTGGCGATTTCCCGCTGGCGCAAATTCCAAAGGTTATCGGCGAGGCGTCTTTAACCATAGATTTCGGCAATGGCGAAAAACGCGTTTTTAAGGGTGAGATAGTTGAGAATGAAAATCTTCTAAATGTTTTAAACCAGACTGCAAAAGCGGGAAATTTGCGTTATAAATTGGATGGGGAAAATAACGTCGTCGCCATTGAAACTTTTACCGCGAACAAAACAAAAGCATGGCAATGGTATACCAACGGCAAAAAAGTTGAAAAACAGTTTTATGAAATTATTGTAAAACCGAATGATGAAATTTTAATAAAATATGCTCAGTAATACAAATTCTTTAGGGTTTACTCTTGTTGAGATGCTGGTTGTTTTGGCGATTATCGTTATCATTACGAGTATTGTCGTTTTTAATATTGGCACCGAGCGACAGAATTCGGCGCTTCTGCGGTCGGCCCAAAAACTTTCTCTGGATTTGCGTCGCGCCCAATCTTTTACTCTTTCTTCAAAGATTTTCAAGACTTCAGGTGTTCCCTGCGGCTGGGGCGTGCATTTTAACGGCGGTGGTTCGAGCAGTTATATAATTTTTGCCGATTTAGCGATAAATCAGAATTGTTCCGATAGAGATTTTATAAGAGCAGCTAACGGTTCTGAAGATTTTGAAATTATAAATTTAGAGTCTGGGATAACTATTGATAGTTTGAGCGGTGCTCTTTCCGATGTTGTTTTTACGCCTCCCGATCCGACCGTAACCTTTATTCCTAATCAGATATCGGCAAGTATCAATTTGATTAATGCAAAATCCGCAATTCGTAATGTTACCGTTAATAAAACGGGATTTATTTCATCACCTTAGGACTTCGTCCATAATAATGTTAATCTACGAATTTTATGCGAATATTGCAAATTGCTAATAAAAATAATAACGGGTTCACACTCATAGAGACCATAATAGCGGTCGGCGTTATTGCAATTGGAATGCTTTCGGCCTTGATGTTAATAAACAATTCCCTTTTTTATGTTTCTAATATTCAAGATCGTTTAATTGCCGCTCATTTAACGGCAGAGGGCTTGGAGGTAGTAAGGAATATCAGGGATAATAACTGGCTTGCTAATTTACCTTGGAATAACGGTCTTGCTAACGGAGATTATCAAGATTCTTACAATTCAATTTCTCTCTCGCCATATAGCGGCAATCCGCTTTTATTTGATTCAAGCAGTGGGCTCTATAATTACAGTTCTGGCGCGAGTACTACTTATATAAGAAAAATCTCCATTTCTAATCTCTCGGTTTACGAAATTCGCGTTACTTCCACAATAACCTGGCAAAGAAGAGGAGTAATTTATAGCAATTCAGCCGAAGACCATTTATTCAATTGGAAGTAGGGGATTTATCTAAATAATACTAAAATCTATAAATTATATGCGAATAACGCGAATTACTAATAACAAAGAAGGGGGATTAACATTGATAGAATTAATAGTCGCCGTCGGTATTTTTGGTTTAGTTATAGGGATGACTTTTAATATTTTTACATTATCAATTACCAGCCAGCGCCGCATTATCGCTTTAAGAAACGTGGAAGACAGCATACGATTTACTATTGAAGCGATAGCAAGAGAAATCAGAACAGGAACAAATTTCAGCGGCGGCGGCAACTTAATTTCTTTTACAAACGCCAAAGGAGAGGCGATTATTTATCGTTTAAATAGCAATATTATCGAAAAGTCTTTCGACGGGGGAGAGAATTATTTAGCGGTTACAGGCGCCGAAACAACAGTTAATTATTTAAATTTTTATTTAATGGGACAGGCAATAAGCGATGGGTTAGAACCGCGAATTACTGTTACGATTGGCGCTACAAGCAATGTAGGTAATCAAACCGCTAACTTGAAAGTTCAAACAACAATCAGCGAGAGATTGTTGCAGAATTAATAACTTTCTTTAATATTTATGAAAGAATCTAAAAAAAATAAACAAAATAATGCTCAAAATGGTATCGCGCTTCTTTTAACGGTAATTATTTTGTCTATAGTAACTTTAATCGCCGGTTTCATCGCTAATGTTGTAGTCGTCCAATTAAGATTAGCCAAAGACATCGGCGACTCTCAAGCTGCAATCTACGCCGCCGATTCCGGAGTTGAATGGCAGTTATATCAGATTAGAAAAGTTGTTTCGGTGAATTCGCCAGTAATGTTAAATGGAGCAACTGTTGAGACGACAGTTATCGGCGCCATCCCCAATCTTACTATAAAATCTTTAGGTTCATATAAATCCGTAAAGCGTCAATTTGAAGTAAGTTTTTAACTCCGACGTTTTTAGCTAGAGTCTGACCTCGCTAAACGCGAGCGTTGGACTTATCCACAATTTCGCAGCTGCGGGAATTTTTTATTTTTGATATAATAAAATAGCGCTTTAATATATCGCAAGCGCGATAGGCATTTTTAAGTCAGTAGCCGTTTTATTGGGATATGAGCGTTGGAAAATATGGGTAAGATTAATTTATGAATATGAGTGAAAATGAAAATAAATATTTATCGCTTAAAATTGCGGCTGGGTTATATGGCTATACGCGCGATCATTTGGGCCTTATGATAAGACAAGGTAAGCTTAAGGGAATAAAATTAGGGAGTTACTATGTAACAACCAATAAATGGATGGCCGATTATCTTAAAGGGCATGCTAATCCTGATCACCCTATTATTGCTGGCAAATTTTCAAATAAATTTTTAACGCAAGCTTTAGAGGTAAAAGAAAATATCGTTTCGCCTCAAGCAAATATTTCAAACAAATTTGATAATAATTCTTTTTCGAAAATCCAAAAAGAATTATTATCCTCTTTTCAAGAATTATCCGCGGCGCGGGACAAAACAGACGTCTTACCACACCTTTCAGCTCAACATTATGTCGTTTCCGGAAATCAATATTTAATTTTACCTATAAGAAAAATGGAAGAATCGGAGCGCGAAGAGATTTTTAGGAAAATTTCTAATTACGATAAATTAAAAGATGAACGGGAAATGACATAAGTGGCGCAAATAAGCAAGATAATTATAAGATAGCCAAAAGATATAAAAATTTACCGACTTGCCTTTTGATAGGCAGACCAGCCTGCCGACAGGCAGGCTGGTAAATGGCTACCATGGCTAAATTTTAAAATTTCGCGGTTGTTATGCCGCGAGATTTTATTTTAACCTCGCTTTTTATGTATTGCTTATTGACACCATTTTGCCGTCGAAATATATTCATCCTTTCGCTTTTTCAATCGTCGCGAAAGAAAAAATATTTGCGCTCATTCTCTTCCCGCCAGCGCGGGGCTCCGAGGTTTCGGCCGTTTTGATCGCCTGGGGCGATATCATGCCAAAATGGCCTCAAAACCCGCTCAAATATCTTTTCTTTCGCGGCGATTGAGTTCGCCCGTATTATTCTGCGAGCTGGTATCGCTGTGAGATTTATCCCAAGCGATATTGGTTTCCGCCTTTGGCGGGATCGCAGAGCGAGAGTGAATGCACTTCGCCGCTGGAGCCCTGCCTGTCGGCAGGCAGGGAAGCGACATAAATGATATGGGCGGGTGAAAAAACAAGCAAAGAGAAACAAATTAATTGCTATGTTTATATGTTGTTAGTAGAATGTTTAAAGATTGTTAAGAAGATGTTATTAATTCCGATGCAAGGTCGGACTCCAACTGTCGCCTCGCAAAAGGCAAAGTTATCCACAGATGCCGGATTTAATATAAAATTACAAATTGTGTCAAGGCCAATTTTTAGTAATAATCATTTATTAAGCGATGACAGACTTAGTCTTTTATAAATTAAAATAATAAATCGCAAATTTTTGGCTTATAAATGACGTTATATCACGATATAATTTATATTGATTGAATAATTTTATATATCTTAAACTTTTGATATTTTCAATAAGTAATTGAAATTATACACAATTTGATTTTAATATTTTCATTGGTTATGATGAATTATTATCTTATGACTGAGAAAAAACACTTATTAAAAGAAACTGTCACCCAGCATTATTTTCATATGAAATATAAAATTTGTGTTTCGGGGGCGGCAGAGACCGGGCAGTGCGGCAAAAACGCTATGGAGTTAGCTACACAAATGGGACGTGAAATTGCTAATCACAATGGCGTAATTTTAACAGGCGCTACCAGCGGCATTCCTTATTTCGCGGCGCGCGGCGCCAAAAAAGCCGGCGGAATTTCTATAGGTTTGTCTCCGGCGGCCACAGAAAAAGCTCATGTTAGAACTTACCATTTGCCCACCGATTATTTTGATTTAATTATTTATACCGGTTTTGATTATTCCGGCCGCAACCTGCTTCTCACTCGCAGCGCGGATGCCGTAGTTTTAATTTGTGGTCGCATGGGCACTTTGAATGAATTCACTATTGCTTTTGAAGACAATAAACCGATCGGAATTCTTGAAGGAACCGGCGGCACTGCCGATATGATAAGAGAGATTGTTAAAAAATCTCATCGCGGTCCCGGCAAAATAGTTTATGATTCTAATCCTAAACATCTTCTTGAAAAACTTTTGAAGTTGATTAAAAAAGAAAAAGTCGTCCTCATAAAAGATAAGTTAAATAACGGAGCTAATCATGGCAGGAACAACAGTTATGGCCGAGAATAAGCGCCGTGGTAATTTTTGGCTTGCGGTTTTTTCTCTTGTCGGCACCACTATAGGCGCCGGCATTTTTAGTTTACCATACGCCTTTTTTAGAGCCGGGTTTATCATTGGACTCTTAGAATTTATTGCTCTTATTACCGTGGTTCTACTAATTCAGCTGATTATCGGAGAAATTGCTTTAAGAACCAAAGGAAAAAAACGCTTTATCGGTTACGCCGAGCAGTATCTCGGTTATAAATGGAAATTATTTGTAACTATTTCGACGCTTTTGGGAGGAATCGGCGTCTTTTTGGTTTACATAATTTTAGCCGGTCATTTTCTTTCATTTATTACCGGCCAAAGCGCCGTCTCAAGTTCTTTAGTTTTTTTTGCTGTTTGGTTTTTGCTTATATTGATAAAACCAAAAATGTTCGGAAGAACCGAATTAATTTTTAGTTTTTCGGTAATTTTAATTATTATACTGATTTCGGCGCTTAATGTCGGTTACATAAAGTTTAATAATTTTAACGGTTTTAATGCTTACAATATTCTTTTGCCTTATGGCATTATTTTATTCGCTATTTCCGGCTACTACGTGATACCGGAAATGGAGGATATAATGGGAGTTCAAAAACGAAAATTAAAAAGAGCGGTAATCTACGGCACCATTATTCCCGCGGCTGTATATTTGTTTTTTGTTTTTATTGTTTTAGGCGTTTCCGGAGATTTAACTTCACCGGACGCTATTTCCGGTTTGGCCAACGCTTTAAATTCAAAAACCATTCTTTTGTTTGGGTCTTTTTTAGGGCTTTTAGCGGTTTCCGGAGCGTCACTGAGTTACGGAATATACATTAAAGAAACGCTTTGGTATGATTTTAAAATTAATAAATGGTTGGCCTGGTTTTTAACCGGAGCGGCCCCTTTAGCATTATTTATGTCTGGAGTGAGAGATTTGGTATTGGTTATTAGCGTTATGGGCGCTTTATTTTTTGCTTTTCACGCGGTTGTTGTTTTATTAATTCATAAAAAATCAAAATCGTCAGAAATAAAGCCGGATTACGAAGTAAATTTACCTGATTTCGTTTATTATCTAATTGGGCTGATGGCCATTTTAGGAGCCCTGCTTGAAGTTTGGTATAACGTTATTTAATTTAGCCCCTCATCGTTCAATGGACAGGACGCGAGATTCCGGATCTCGCGATGTAGGTTCGATTCCTACTGAGGGGATAAGTATGTTAAAATAAACTCATGTTTGCGGTATTTGTTAATAAGGTAATAAGAGTTTTAGTTTTAGGCGATATTTTATTTTTTTCCGCCTTCGGTTTGATTGGCCCTATTTTTGCCATTTTTGTTACCCAGCAAATCGTTGGAGCTACTATTGCCACCGTCGGGTTTGCCGCCACTATAAACCTTCTAACCAGGTCTTTGGCGCAAATGCCGGTGGCTCGCTATATAGACCGCCATAAGGGCGAAAAAGATGACTTTCTTTTTATGGTTCTTGGTTCAACGCTTATCAGTATTGTTCCCTTCATTTATTTATTTGTAGAAACGCCCATTCATTTATATTTAGCCCAAGTTATTTTGGGCATTGGCGGCGCCTTGGCTAATCCCGGATGGTATGCGATTTTTACGCGCCATATTGATAAAGAAAAAGAAGGCACCGAATGGACTCTGGAAAATATTGGCGTGGGTCTCGCGGCGGCTGGCGCGGCCGCCATAGGCGGAGTTTTAGCGCAGCGCGTGGGCTTTCAGAATCTTTTTTTAATCGTTGGCATTTTATCTTTAGTGGGTCTAGTTATTCAGATTTCGCTTTACAGCACGGTTATTGAATTGGATCACGGCGGGAATCTTGAGAAAAAATAAATTTTTATGACTGATAATCGTGAAATTTCCAAGATACTATATGAAATAGGGGAATATCTTGAAATGAAAGGAGTAGCGTTTAAACCCCGAGCTTATGAAAAGGCGGGATATTCTATTGAGAATCTGGAAGAAGAAGTTTCCGAGATTTACAAAAAAGGCGGCTTAAAAGCGGTGGAAAATATTCCCGGCATCGGAGTTTCCATTGCGGAAAAGATTGAAGAGCTTATTAAAACCGGCCGTTTGAAATATTACGAGAAGTTAAGGAAATCTTTTCCGGTTAAAATCGGAGAACTTTCGGCCATTGAAGGCGTCGGCCCGAAAATGATTTACGCGCTTCATAAAAAGCTCGGCGTTAAAAATGTTAGCGATCTTGAAGCGTCGGCCCGCGCCGGAAAAATCGCCAAAATCCCGGGTTTTGGCAAAAAAACCGAAGACAAGATTTTAAAAGGCATAGAATTTTTAAAAAAATCGGGCGGCCGATTTTTATTGGGCGCTGTTTTGCCGCAAGCCAAGTCAATTGTGGGGCGTTTAAAAGAATTAAAATATGTAAAAAGAGTTGCCGCTGCCGGTTCACTAAGAAGAATGCAGGAGACCATCGGGGACTTAGATGTTTTAATAACTTCCGGCAAACCAAAAGAAGTGATGGATTTTTTTGTGAAGATGCCGGAAATCGCCCACATTTACTCTTCGGGATTAATGAAAACAATGGTCCGATTAAAAAATGGGATGGATGCCGATATTCGCGTTGTTGCTGATAAAAGTTTTGGCGCCGCTCTGCAATATTTTACCGGCGATAAAAGGCATATTATTGCTTTGCGCGCGTTGGCCAAAAAGAGGGGATATAAATTAAATGAGTATGGCCTATGGCGCGGTAAAAAATCAGTTGCCGGAAAAACTGAAGAGGAAATTTATAAAACATTAGAAATGGCGACGTCGCCTCCGGAAATTAGAAACGATTCAGGAGAAATTCAGGCAGCTTTAAAAAATAAATTACCTGAACTTATCGGATATAGAGATTTAAAAGGGGATTTGCAAGTTCAAACAAATTGGACGGACGGCGAAAATTCAATAGAAGAAATGGCAGAGGCGGCGCGAAATATTGGATTAGAATATATTGCTATAACCGACCATACAAAAAGCTTGGCAATGACCGGCGGCTCCGATGAAAAAAAATTAATTAAGCAGATGGCCGCTATTGATAAATTAAATTCTAATTTTCAAGCTCTAAATTATAAATTTAAAATCTTAAAAGGCGCTGAGGTAAATATAATGAAAGACGGATCTTTGGATATTAAAGATGAAGTTTTGGTGAAACTCGATGTTGTTGGTATTGCTGTTCACTCGCATTTTAATCTCTCGCGAGCGGAACAAACAAAAAGAATTGTAAAAGCAATGCAAAATAAAAACGCGGATATTCTATTTCATCCAACCGGCCGGTTAATCCAAAAGCGCGAACCATATGATATTGATATGGATGAAATAATTAAAACGGCAAAAGAAACTGGAACGATTTTAGAGATTGATTCCGACCCTAACCGCCTTGATTTAAAAGATGAATATATCCGTAAAGCGGTTGGGGCCGGAGTAAAAATGTCTATTGATACGGATGCTCATAATAAAATGAATTTTCATTACCTTGAGTTTGGCATTGCCCAAGCGCGCCGCGGCTGGGCAAAAAAATCAGATATTATCAATACCCGCTCTTGGCCTAATATGTTAAAATTATTAAAATAAGCATATCGCGATTTTTTGGCTCAAAATAAACATAATATAAAATAATTAATTTAAAGTACCAATAATTAAAACTTGATACTTAACCACGCCGCCTCAGGCGCAGCGGGGTTTTTATTTATTTTAAGCCAAAAATAGGCATTCATTTTGCTATAATTTAGTTATGGTCAAAGCTGATACGATAAGCCTGATACGATATTGATACGATTAATTTTATGAAGGAAAAATTAGAACAAAGTTTTAATTCAAATAATGGCCTTATCTCTTTAAACGAAGCATCGCGACTTTACGGTTTTTCTCATGGTTATTTAAAGATTTTAATTCACAGGGGCAAACTGGAAGCTTTCAAGAAAGGAAGAAATTGGTTTACCACTAAAGAGTGTCTTGATAAATATCTAAATTCTCATCCTAAGTCCGAAGTCCGACTTCGAGACCCCCTGAAGTCGGACTTCAATGTGGATTTAACTTCCAAAATAAAAAATTTAGAAATTGACGTATTTAAAAAAATAGCTTCTAATTTTTCTTCGGATATTGTAAAAGAATTAAAAGAATTGCGATATGCTATTAAGGTGTCTGAATCAAAATTAGAACCGAAAACTATTATGAATTATTTTAAAAATTCTTTGGTTTCCGGATTGTTAGCGCGCATAGATACCATTGAGGAAGCACTAATAATTGATACGCTTCTAGGCAAAGAAACATCACAATTTGCCGCAGGCAAGCGCATTCCCGCGAATGAGATTTCTACGAACCAGTTCGTCCTAATTGAAAAACGTCTTTCAATTATTGAAGCGGCACTTAAAGAACAAAATGAAATAATAAGTTTCGAACATCCCAATTATGGGGAGTAATTTTAAAGAAAAAGTTTTTGAAACGGTAAGAAAAATACCAAAAGGAAAAACCGCGACTTATAAAGAAGTCGCGGTTTTGGCCGGGCGGCCGCCCCGCTTTGTGAGGGCGGTCGGTAATATCTTAGCTAAAAATTTTAACCCCGATATTCCTTGTCATCGGGTAATTCGTTCCGACGGTAAACCCGGCGGCTATAACCGCGGCGTCTCAAAAAAGAAATTATTGCTTAAAGAGGAAAAAAGAAAAATAAAACCAAATGAATTTTTAAAATTGTAGGCGGGGTCGTGTCGTTCGCAGAAGGCGAATGGGGCTACGACAATTTTAAAAATTTATTTGGTTTTATTTAATATCTCTTTAAAAACCTCAGGGTATTCTCGCGCCAGTTGCGATAAAACTTTTCGGTCGAGCTCTATATTAGCATTTTTTAGGCCATGCATAAATCTACTGTAATTTAATCCATATTCGCGGACGGCGGCGTTGAGCTGGATTTGCCACAAACCTCTCGCTGTTCTTTTTTTAACTCGCCGGTCGCGATAAGCGTGAGACCACGCGTGAAGCAGAGCTTCCTTGGCGGCGCGTTCTTTTGATTTGCGGCCCCACTTGAAACCCTTGGTATATTTTAAAATTTTTTCCCGCCTTTTTAAGGCGATTTTTCCTCGTTTGACTCTAGGCATAGGGCAAATATTTCTTAAATGATTTTTTATCCGATTTTTTTATTGAAGCGTTTCCGTGTTTTGAACGTCCTTTATTGCCGCTGTCTTTAGTGTTGAAATGAGACTGGCCTGTTGCCCGTCTTATTAATTTGCCTTTACTGCTTATTTTTAATCGGCTAAGTATTGATTTATTGGTCTTTATCTTCGGCATTTTATTGTTTTACCACTGTAACATTAAACCCTCGCGGCTGTTTTTTTAGTTCGGATGTAATTTTTATCGGTACGCTGATGATTTTTAAAAACTCTTCTACTTTCTTTTTGGCTAAATCGGAAAAAGTTTTTTGATATTTAGCGCGGCCCTTAAGCATTAACTCTATGTGGACTCGCAGACCTTCGTTTAGGAATTCATCGGCTTTTTTAGCTTTAATTTTCGCGTCGTTTAAACCGGTATTCAAGTTTAAACGGATAATTTTGAGAAAATCTTTTTTCTGTTTTGCTCTTTGCTTTCGCCACTCTTTTTCTTCGCGATAAATATGTTTGCCATAGTCCATTATTCTCGCTACCGGCGGGCTCGCCATTGGCGCTACCTCAATCAAATCCAATCCCTTTTCTTGGGCTAACTTTAGCGCCTCATCTCGGCTCATAATTCCGATTTGTTGGCCTTCCTCATCGGCCACCCTAAGTTCCGGCGCGGTTATTTGATTGTTTACTTTAAGTTTTTTGATAGAAGATTTTGATTAGGTTTATATAGGATAGATGTTAATTGATTTCAGCATCAAAGTCAACACTATTTATTTATTTTTTTATTTATAAATCGAGTGATCGCCGATTGAGTGAAACCAAATAATATCTTTTTTTACATATTCAAAAATAACTCTGTATTTTTGATCAACCCAAAAAGCCCAATACTCGCTTAATCGGCCTTTTAATTTGTGAATATTGAGTTTCGGATTCGAATGATTTATTCGGAAGATTTTTTCTTTTTCTTCTGTTATTTTTTTAATACGAATGGGCAATCTTTTGTATTCTCTCTCAAACTTTGTTGAGTAGTAAATCTTCATAAAATTCAGCAGACATTAACGCAGGTTTTTCAGCGATTTTAACAACTTACCCCTTCCCTGGCGAAGTTCGTTTCTACTTTCTTTTAATTCTTCAGCTAATTTACCCTCCATCCAAAGTCGGATGAGGCTTCGGAAAAATTCACTTTTTGTAGAAAAATGGTTTTTTTTCATTTTTTCTTCAACTGCCCTGACCATATTTTCTGGCAATGAAATATTTATAACATTACGCATAATTGTTTAAATAAATTGTAATATTTTATATTACAATTATAATCCATATATTAATTTTCTGTCAAACTCAAGCCCCTCGTTAAGAGGGGCGCGTCGAGTGGAGATAAGAGGTCACTACTGGAGTATATTAGGTCATTACAGGAGCGGATCACGCCTCATAGTTTGGGTTTGCTTGAGAACGCTTATCGGGCTCTAAAGTCGTTTTCTGTGGCAGGAGCGGGGATTTAGAGATTGTATCTATCCTACCTAAAAACAAAACATCCCACAAGAGGGATGTTTTGTTGTCCTCGTAATCTATTGCTGATTTTTCTGTTGTTCTGAGTGATGTTTTAAGTAATCCATCATAGCTGATCGGCGTTCTTTTGCCCCGTTACTGACATAGCAGTAATCGCAAACTCCGCATTTCATATCCGTTGCCCATTTGTTTTTCCAGTACGGAATTCTATGCTGATATTCAGTATCGCTGCATTGAGGACATTTTTCTTGTTGAGTCTTCGTTGTCATAATAGTGTCTTAGTGCAAAATTAATATTAATTTACACTCTACACTACTTTACATGACCGCACATTACATAACTTTACTCAACTATACTTTAGTGGTGAAAGTATAATAAAATATTAGAAATTTTGTCAAGCTTAATTTTTGCCATACACGATAAAAAGGCAAGTTAATTAGACAGTAACAAAAGGTTACGGACAATTTAACGCTTTCCGCCAACCTGCGGCAACGGCTTCTGTCTCGAAACAGAACCAGTGTTCACCACGTGCTTCATCAATTTTAGTAGCGTCGTATGAGCCACAACCAACAAGGTGGTATATCTTTTCTCCCGATGAATTGATGTTGCCTTTAATATTACAAGAGGTTTCTGGTTGAAGCGTCGGTGATGGTGCGGGAGTAGGAGTGGGTGTTGGTGTCGGGGTAGAGATTGGGCAATTACTCCAAAGACCTTTATTTTGTTCTCGTGCGGTTCGTTCTGCTTCAATAAATTGATTTTGATATTTAACGTCAGGCGGATAAGTATAAGAATAAGCAAATCCTTCTTGAACAAGCAATAGATTAACGAAGGTATTATTTACATAAACATAGCGGAGAAGGCGACCATATTTATCCATCTCGGTGATATCCCTTCCCAATTGCACTCTTTTACCCTCAACTAATTGTTTGTTGCGATTACTAGCTTCTATACCGAAACATTGAACTGGTCTACGGGGGTCTACTGTTTCTGGCGTATCAATACCAATGTAGCGTATCTTCTGGCCTCCTTCAATCTCAATGGTGTCGCCATCAATTATACGGGTTACTAAAACAGTTCTGTCTTTAACTTCTTGAGAAAGTGATTTTTCGGATGGCGAAGTTTGTGCTATTACCATTGGTTCCTGCGTTCGCTCCTTTTGTGTTATAGGTTCTGTCGTTACCGCAAATAGAATAAAAAATAAGATTATGAAAAAAGCGAATGTTCCGCCGACTACTTTGCGATATCCAATTTTCGTCAACTTTTTGTTTTCCTTACGCAAAATCAACCTTGGCTTAATCAGGCTGATTATTAAGCCAACGATTGATAGGAAAAATAATATAAGAAATAAATTGTCCACAATTGTTATTTCTCAATACCTTCAAACAGGATATTTGTGCCCTCGGTCAAGACTTTGCAAGTAATTAATAAGCCACTCTCTTGATTATAGAGAAAATCAAATCTATCTTTATCCCCACAAATTGATTTTTTTGCGTCCCCCAGTGATTGAACATCGGTATTTATTAATACGGTGATATCGGTATAATTTGTTTTTGCCTGAAATTGTGTATTTCTCCCGTCGGCATAGAAAAATATTAAATCGTATTGCTTATTCGGAAATTGTGCCGATGGAGGAGCGACGACTTTCTCGGTTTTAGCCGCCTTCTGTGGTTGAACGGCTTGTCGCATTTGGGTTGTTGTTTGCTGTGAGGGATTGGAGGCTAATATTATAATTATGACTACAATTAAAATAAATATGAACCCAAAACCAATTGTTCCAATTAGAATGTTTTGGTGGCGTTGTTTGAGTTGACCCTCTATTTTTCCTTGGGCGTCTTTCCCCATTAAATCTGCAGTGCATTGTGAGCATCGTAAGGCATTGGCTGGTATTGAACTTTTACAAAATGGACATTTAATTTTTATTCGTTCCAACTGCCCTTCTTCTACTTGCTGGCGGTTTTTTTTCCGATATTGTTTTAATTTGTCACCAAGTTTACTAAATAATCCCATATTTTTATTTTACTTTTTTATGATTTATACAGTCTCGCTATTCATCATATATTTTTGAATAAAAAAACGGCTTTTCTGTTTTTATTTCTAATTCGTTATTATAGGTGTAGATACCGTTGTATTGTAATATAAACCTTTTGTGAGGCATGGTGTTACCTGATCAATTGGATATTTGCCTGTGATAGGTAGTGCCTTTATTATATCCATACTATATAATGTTGGCGTTTCAATTTTTATAACATAATAAATATCAAAATTCTTGAAAATAGTCGAATCTTTAGAAACTGTGCTTACGGTAATAGTATTTGGAATGCTCTTAATATCTTGATCCAAATAACAATTTTTAAGCTCGGTATTTATTAATGTTGAGATGGGTGGGATTGCTACTAAATTTTTATCAAAAATTTGTTCTTTCGTGTAAGTCATTGGTGAAGTTGACGCAGCCCTAAAGTTTAACTGGTTTGTGGAATCATCCCACCACCAAGCTGAAAAAGGTATTACATTGACAGTGACAGAATTAAACGCTGTGCCAAATGAACCGCCACAATTAATAGTAAATGTTTTAGTAGCAATAAGATCATTAATTGTTTTTGAGCCTCTAGTATCTCGTGTTGCATCCCAATTATTGGAACAAAATTCAGTATTAATAGAATACCAATCTATTATTACTGAAGATTTGTAGGGGACGACAATAGTACCGCCATTATTATTTACTTTTAAATCAATACTTGGTGTGTATTCTATATTTATTGTTACCGAATCAGTAACAGAACCTGACCGACTACTACAGGTGATGGCATAAGTTTTTGATGTACCTGGATTTTCTAATAGTTCTGATCCTGTCAATGGCCTTCTTACAATTCCCCACGAAGCATCACAGGCATCAACATTTTTTGATGTCCAACTAATTTTAAGGGGAACATTGTTATATTGCACTTTAATAGGACCGTCGCTATCATTTATTTTTAGATCGACTGATGGATTTGTAGCTTGAGAAGTAGCGGCTTGAGATGGTTGATTTTGAATCAGCGGTCGTTCTATGTTGGTAGATTGACTCTGACTACCAACTTTTTCTGGCTTTTGAGTTTTCTGTTCAGATTTTAATGTTTTAGATAATTTTTCTTTTGATTCTTGCTGTTCTAAGTTTTTTGATTCCGATTTATTAATTTCTTTTTGCTCAGTGCCTATTTTAGTTTGACTATCAACTGGTAATTTTGGTGGCACAGCTGATGGCGAAACTAAACCCAATGTAATAATCACACCAGTAATGATAGATAAAGTTTTTGTGATTATTTTATCTAAAAAAGAAAACATATTTTTGTAATTTTATTTTACCATAAATAATAAAAGGATACCTCTCTGAGTTGGGCTTTTTTATTTCTTGCAAACTGGTAAATTGTTAACCTGGGTTAACAAGGTCGATAGATGTGGCAAAGGGGCACTTCTGTTCAAATAAGCTCACAAAGTGGCAAATTTTGGTAACCCGAGGTAACCCTGTGAGGCTATTGGTTAGCCGAAAACAGAATTTGTGTTGTGCCGTCTGAGCAGAAGGCGTCAGTCGTTAAATCGCATTTATCCAATCTTAAAACCTTTACTACTGGCATCGTCAAACCATTAGTACTTTCTTGACTAATTACACCCACACCGTAAGCCACAATCAAATCGCTGGAGGCGTTTAATGCTGTTGTTGCTTTTTTATATTCTGATGCGTTATCAATTCTAAGCATTATTATTTTCAAGGCTATAGGATTTGTATAATCGGTTATTGCTATGAAATTTGTATCTCCGCCACGATCTCCAGCTGCCAAAAAATCAGTAACCATCCCGCTAAATTTAATCTGTTGATTCAAATACGTCGGTGGATTTTTGACGTAATCACTGAAGTTTATTTTTGAAAAATTAGACCAATTATATACAACGGGTTGAGGAACTGGAACGGGCTTTGATTTCGTCTGCTTGGCAGACTCTGATATTGGTTTTCCATTCAATAAAATTGCCTCGGGAACACTAGCAACAACTGGAGTGTTTGAACTGAGATTAAATTTATCGCATATATCCCTGAGTTGTGATTCGAAAGAAGGATGAGATTTTGTGTTGCCTTTTATCCAGGCATCTCCGCAAGTCGGCACGCCCTCTTTAACATAAATGCCATTGACTTCCACCCACGGTCCTTCTTCGGGACATAAAGATGGCAAAGTCTCGGTGCCAGTAAATATTAAAGCTTTTCCAGTGTTGTCATAAATGATAAAAAGACAACCTGTCGGTGTCATTGTTGCTGATCTTGTAACCTTTCCATAAAGCTTAACTAAGGAGTTATTAGATAGGTTGGTCAAATTAGATATATTGATTTTCTTATCAGTATTTGTATTGCCTTGTTGTTGAGATTGGGGTTTGACTTGAGACGTTGATGGAATAGATGTTTGTTGGGTTACAGGATTGTCCCCCCAAAATATCGTTTTGACAAGTAAAATGAGAACTAATAAAACAATCGGTGTAATTATAATAAGCAGTATAATCTGATAAATTTTATTCCGACGTGCCAAAAATATTGACAGAGAAATTGGAGTTACGTTTGATTGGCAATAAGGACATTTTTCTGCTTCAGCATTAATTGTTTTTTTACAATAAGGACATTCTCTGTCTTTTGGTAATTTTGAAGATTCTTTTTTATTTTTTTTAAACCAAGTCATAAATTTATATCTAATTTTTAATCTACCCAGTAAAAACATAAAGCTGTCCACGATGGCTTTCGCCATCAATGTCGGTTTCCCGACATTACCCATCCCTGAGTGTGAACAGCTTAATATAGGGATGGGATTTTGTGCCATGCCTTAAGGCCAAGACCTTAAGATTTAGGCTGTTAATATTTAGTTATTATTTTAATTTTACTACGGTTATCAAAAATTGGACAATATACATTTAAGTATCGTCTTCAATGAATTCAACTCAATCATTAGCTTCGGCTTTATCAAGCCATTCTTTTTGTTCTTTAGGCTCAAAAGGAGCGACTAATGCATGATGATTAAAATCAAGTTTGTCACTACGTAATGACAATTCAACTCTTCTGACCACCCATAGGATCCTTTTTAGACTTAAATTTCCTGAATTGGTCAGGCATGACCAATTTGTTTTTATAAAAAAACTTATCCACAATTGCCCTTGACCCATATTTTATAGGTGATATAATTCAAAATAGAAAAAGTTAATATCAATTTGATACTTTTGAATACTTCCGTTTTTACTCTTTAGCGTGATTCCAAAAACGGCAGGTTACTTGATACTTCGGTGTCTTATAGTGACCTGCCGTTTTTTGTTTTTATATATCACAGCCAATTTTATAAAAACCCCTGTTTTACTGGCTGTGAGCGGGGGTTTTGAATTCTCAATTGTCGGTTTTGGCTCTCGTTAAATTGGGCTTAGGGTACCCTTGTAAAATAAACCCTGTTATCCGACCTTCATGAAGAATTTTGATAATCTGAATAAGATCTTACAAACCATAAAGCAGAGGTTATCAGCGAGTCCTCTGGAAAAATAAACTGGCTCAAAACTCTCTAGCGGGCAAATGCCAATTCCTCGCTCCGTCTAACCGCTTGCACGACGAGGGACTCCATTTGCTCGTTAGATGACAACCTGATATTCACTTTGTCAGACAAAAATTTAAGCATCTGGAGAATGTTTAACTGATTGAAAGTGAGTATATCTTTATTGGTTAAATAAAAAATTAAATCTTGTTATGGAGGATATAAAAGCGGCGGGTAAAATATGTCAACGAAGCGACAAAAGAGAATAACGAAGCAGGTTCGTATTAATGCTAAGTGGCATAAGTTTCTTAAACTTGAGGCAATAGAAAACGAAACAACAATATCAAAACTTCTGGACGAAATGTGTAGCTATTATTTTAAGGGGAAAATTATGACGAAAAAAAAAGAACATGAATAAGGTAATTCAATTAAATTATCAGAACGAGGAATGGTATAAGACAATGATTGAAGAATTAAGAGGTATTTGGATAAAGGGGATGTTTAATGCTAGGCGGTGTTTAATAGAGGCATATCATCTTACTGGAAAAACTATTATTAAATATTCGAATAAACACAGTATAGAAAGAAGAAAACTTTGCAACAGTGTTGCAAAGGATATGAAAAAAGGCGAAAGAACGATTTATTACACAATAGAATTTGCTAACAAGTTTTCAGATCTAGATAAGTTACCAGAGGGTAAAAATATAACTTGGCATAAAATTTGTAATAATCTCTTAACGGTGCCAAAAAAAGAGATTAGTTTACCTAAAGGAAAATATAACGTTATTTATGCTGATCCGCCATGGCCATATCCAGAACGTCTTGATCTGAAAAATCTATATGGTGCGACTAATTATCACTATGAAAGAATGTCCATAAAAGACATTTGCAATATGAAAGTTAAGGATTTAACAACGGATAATTCAGCATTGTTTTTATGGGTTGCCACAGGCTTCTTAGAAGAAAGTTTTGAAGTTATAAAATCTTGGGGATTTGATTACAAGAGCCAAATGATGTGGGTTAAAAATGGAGGACATGGAGGAATCGGGTATTATTTTTGGGGAGATCATGAATTATTGTTAGTAGCAATCAAAGGCTCGTTTCTTCCAAAAAAAGTTTTTAGTTCTGTTTATTCTTCACCAAGAGAAAAGCATTCAAAAAAGCCAGATGGAATTTACGAGATTATTGAAACTATGTATCCAAAACAAAAGTATTTAGAATTATTTGCTCGTCAAAAAAGAAAAGGATGGACGAGTTTTGGAGATCAGTTAGATACAGAAAACTGAAGATTCACCAAAAGAGTTAAGGAATTTAAAAGAGATTATCTATAAAAGTTTTAAGGATATAAAACTAAAAGATTATGTCACGCATGACACAATCTTTGTAAAAAGCGCTCAACAAAGCCAATGAAGAATTATAAAACTCTATGCCAAATCCATACGGAAATCCAAATAATAGCGGTGGTAAATTAAAAAGAAGTGGCAGAAAATCAGCGTATGCTGAGCAAGCCTCGGCCCGTCTATTAATTGATGCGTTCTTTAATGAGTATTCAAGGAATGAGATTAAACAGAGGTTAGCTGGGGGCAAATATAGTTTAATGGATGTTTTGATTTCGAAGGCTTTTAGTGGCGATGTCAGAGTTTTGTTATCATTTTTTGATAAGCTCTTCCCGACCAGAATAATTAACGAACAAATCTCCGCAGAGGAAAATGAATATCTTTGGTCAAAGCTTAATCCAGAGACCATCGAGGCAATTAAAGAATTGGAGGATAAAGATTCAAAAATAGTTCAACAAACCTTATGATTTGGGTTCGGGGAATTAAAATATTAGATGGACCCTTGAGTCAGATCTTCAGCGATGGCGATTGGCTGTTCGCATACTTTGAGGATCGGTTTTTAGACGATTTAGCTAACGCAATAATGATTATTTCTGAAGACTTGGCAAAAAAGGAAATCTACGGCAACATACCTCCTAATAAAAATGGCTAATAACAAAATAGCGTTGATCTATTATCGTACTTCGACGCACCAGCAATTCAAAAAAATTTCACCAGATCTTCAAAAGCAAGAGTGTCTTCAGCTTGCCAAAAAAGAAGGTTTCAAAGTTGATGAGAGTAAGGATATTTATTTTGACGACGAATCGGCTTTTGTCGGCAAAAAAAGCAAAAGAGATGGATTTTTACGGCTGACTGAGCGTTGGAAAAAAGATGAACAGGTCGGAGCTGTTATTATTTATGATTTAAGTAGATTGTTTAGAGATGCAAGAGCTTATTTTAATTATCGTTTTGAACTTGAATTAAATGGGATTGAATTAATTTCTGTGCTTGAGCCATCTACGAGAGATACTTCTCCAGCTGGTAAATTGCCAGCTGGTGTAATTGCTCTCGTGAACGAATATAATAGTGCTTTATATGGAGCAAAGATAAAAGAAAGTTTGAGATTCAAAGCGGCGTCTGGCACTTACCCAGGGCTTGCTCCTTTTGGCTTTAAAAATGTTCGTGAGGAAGGGGAGGGCAAGAAGCGGGCATGGATTGAGGTAAATGAGGTAGAAGCTCCATGGGTTAAAAAAGCTTTTATGTTGTATTCCAATGGCAACTACTCGATTAGAAAGTTAGCTGAAGAATTGGCCTCAGAAGGATGCCCAACTAGAAATGGCAAACCATTACACCTCTCGGTTTTAGAGAGAATTTTAAAGGATAAAATTTATATTGGCACGATTGAATGGGGCGGGATTGTTTCAGATGGCAAGCACGAAAAATTAATAGATAATAATACTTTTGAAAAAGTTCAATTGGTGTTGGCGTCTCATAATAAAGAAGCCAATCGTCAGCGAAAACACAGATTTCTTCTTCGAGGATTGGCTTTTTGCAGTGAATGTGGTTGCCGAGTTCAGGCGGGCTTTTCGACAAATAAGGCGGGTAATAAATACGGCCTGTATTTTTGTCAGAAAAGGCGTCATGGTAAACCAGTCCAATGCAGCCAGTCGTCAATTCCTATCGATGATTTGGAAGAAAAGTTTTCGAAGTTATTCAAACAAGTGGAATTGTCACCAGGAGCAGCTGAAAAACTTAGAGAAAAGATAAAAAGGAACTTCGGAGAGAAACAGCGAGTGTATGAAAGCACCAGAAGGGGACTATTGCTTTCCATTGATAATGTCAAAGATTCTAAAAAGAAGGCCTTTTTAAAGTTTGTGGCTGAAGAAGTGGACGGTGAAACCTATAATACTGCTTTGGCTGACTTAGAAAATAAGGAAAAAGAGCTCAATGACAAATTAGGCAAGCTCGAGGGTAATATGATTCATATTATGAGAGCCTTAGAGATCAGCGTTGAATTAACTCAAGATATCTGGCGAGCATATTGCAAGTCGCCCGATCCGCTTAAATCGGTGTTTGCTCAGGCTTTCTTCAGAGAAATAAAAATAAACGATGGAGAAATCGCCTCGGTTGAGTTAAACGCTCCGTTAGATTTTGTGTGTTATAAAAAGCTAAAACAGAGCAAAGTGTTCAATTTAGCTTATGAAGGTGGAAGTGGCGAGAGTTGAACTCGCATCTAGAATTTTTGATTAAATATATCTACAGGCAGTAGGCGGTTTGTTGTTTTTGAAATCTTTCTTTAAACAGCCAAAATAAAAGATTTTTGTTTCTTCTTTTAGTTCTATCCGAATTGAAGATTTTTCGGATTAAAGCCTAATGGTTGACACCGGTATTGTCCTATTAGACATCAGACAGCCGATGCCTGCTTAAGCAAAAGCAAAAGCAGGAGTTAAATTTGTTTTGGCAGTTATTTTCTGCTTTGCCCTCCATAGCTTTACGCGAAGGAGGGCGATCTCGGGGATTGTCACATCCCGCTGAGCAGGACGGAATTTCAAGGTTACGAGATATCCTTGGTCTGCGTATTTAATTTTTAAATCCTATCGAAGCCCAGCACTCCCATTATTGTTTCAATTCCCGTTCAATTTTCCTGGCCGTTTCTCTTTTTGATATAGCTTCTCTCTTATCGTATTGTTTTTTACCGCGAGCCAAGCCAATTTCAATCTTAATTCTTCTGCCTTTATTATATACCTTTACGGGCACCAAAGTCAAGCCCTTTTGTTTTGTTTTACTTAAAAGATAATTAATTTCTTTTTTATTCAAAAGCAATTTTCTGGTGCGAGACGGGTCATAGTCGGATGGCTGGTTTTTTGGCTGATACGGGGCAATAGAAGCGCCGACGAGATACGGTTCGCCACTCACGAAATTAACGTAAGAGCCAGCCAAATTCATTCGCCCGCCTTTTATTGATTTAACTTCGGCGCCGGACAATACCAAACCGGCCTCTAGCTTTTCAAGGATTTCATAATCAAAATATGCTTTTCGGTTTTCAGAGAATATAGCCATATCCAAATTCTATCAGCAGTTTCGTTTTTATCAAAATTGGGTTAATATAGTGATAAGAATATGAAGGAAATTATCAAAACCTTATTAAGCGATATTATTCGTAAAATAACCTCGGAATTTAAGAGTGAAATTTTGGTTGAAATTACGGAAGATAAAGAGCGCGGCGATTATTCGTCAAACGTTGCTTTTTTACTTGCCAAGATTTTGAAAGAGTCACCAAAAATAATCGCCGAAAATTTGGTTAAAGAATTGGATAATCAAAAAATGCCGGATTTTTCAAAAATTGAAGCCGTAAACGGTTTTATAAATTTCTTTTTATCTGAAGAATGTCTAAAACATCAGTTTGGGGAAATTATTAAGAAAAAAAATAAATACGGTAATTCTAATACTGGTAAAAATTGTAAAACTCAAATCGAGTTCATTTCCGCCAATCCGACGGGGCCTTTAACTATCGGCAATGGCCGCGGCGGATTTTATGGCGATGTTCTGGCAAATATTTTGGAAACACAGGGGTATAAGATTACCCGAGAATTCTATGTAAACGACAGGGGCGGCCAAATTTTAGCTCTTGGGAGGTCAATTAAATTAGCGCGGGGTGAAAAGCTGAATTTAGAAAAAACCGAATCGGACAATTTATATAAAGGGGATTACATAAATGATTTGGCAAAACAGATAGATAAAAATTTGAGCGTTGAAGAAGCCGGGCATAAAGCGGTTAGTTTAATTTTAAGTGCGTATATAAAACCGGTGATAAAAAAACTAAAGATAAAATATGATGTTTGGTTTTCCGAGAAATCTTTATATAGAAACGGAATCTATAAGAAGGTTATGGGCGATCTAATGCAAAAAGATTTGGTTTATGAAAAGGACGGGGCAACTTGGATAAAGACGTCAAAACTTGGCGACAGCGAAGACCGAGTCTTGATAAAAAGTAATGGCGATGAAACTTATTTTATGTCCGATATTCTTTATCATTTGAATAAATTTGAAGCAAGGAAATTTGATAAAGTGATAAATGTTTGGGGGGCCGATCATCATGGTGATATACTGCGATTATTTGGCGTTTTAAAAATTTTGGGGATTGATTTGGAACAGCTTACGATATTGCTTAATCAATTTGCGCGTCTTGTTTCCGGAGGGAAAGAATTTAAGTTTTCTAAGCGCGCCGGAACTTTTATAACTCTTGAAGAGTTGATTGACGAAGTCGGTCTTGATGCCGCTAGATTTTTCTTTTTAATGTATTCGCTCAATACCCATATGGATTTTGACATGGCGCTCGCCAAAGAGCGCTCGGCTAAAAATCCGGTTTATTATGTTCAGTACGCTCATGCAAGATTGAGCTCAATCTTGCATAAATCCGAAATCCAAAATCAGAAATCCGAAACAAATTCTAAAATTTCAAATATTAAATTGTTAAAAACCGCAAATGATCTAAATTTAATCAGAAAGCTTATTGAATTTCCTGAGATTCTGGCTGATATCTCAAAAAACTATGAAGTTCATCGTTTGCCTCGCTATGCTTTGGAATTAGCGCGTGAGTTCCACAATTTCTACGAAAAAGAGCGGGTGATAACCGAAGATAAAAAATTAACTTCCGCGCGATTAGCTTTGATTATGGCGACAAAAATAGTTTTAGCAAATTCTCTGGATATTATGGGTATTGACGCGCCAGAAAAAATGTGATACTACAATGTAACTATAAAATAGCTCTTTAAAGGAGTGGTTTCTCGAAAAGATCGAGGAGCCGATCGCTGAGACCACGCTCCGCTACGCGAACACAAAGTCCTCGGTCAACGCTCCCATCCGCGCCGAGATCGGCTCGGAGTTCGAGGAGACCACTCTGGCCCAAATCTGGTCGCTCATGGAGCGCCAGAAGAATGGCGATATTGATGTTCTTCTGAACAACGGGTACACCAATATCTTCTACGTGAAGGATGTGAATGGCGCGCTCCGTGCGGTGAATGTCAACTGGAACGCCTACGACGGCGGCTGGAACGTGAACGCCGGCTCTGTCGAGCACCTGTTCGGGTGGTTCGGCGGCTCCCGGTTGTTCTCCCGCAATTCCTAGGTCGCTGTGACCGTCTGATCTTTGGTCACTTTGATTCTATAACCCTTTGCCCCTCGGCTCGCGAAGATCGCGAGCCGAGGGCGTTTTATTTTTACGGAAGATTTTGATACAATAGGTGAGGATTATAAGAACGGAACGGCTACGGCTTTTCCGACGTGGATCGAGAATACTTCGGCACGGTAGTAAAAATTTATCCCATTTGCAGACGATCGTCCGTAAGTTGTACAATTTAATCACAACATTAAATAGTAATAAATAATAATTTTTTTTTAATTTCATTTTATGATTTCTAATAATCTTCCACGTTTTTACAGAATAAGCAGTCCTATAAAAAAGAAAATATTACTGTTGTTATTCGGGGGCATTTCGTTGGGTTTGGCTGGCTCACCTAGGAATCAAATTAGGGTTACAAAACAAATGGCTGATGAGTGGCGAAAAATCAATAAAAGAAGTTTAATCAGGAATTTACACGACCTTTATAATTACGGCTACATTTCTTGGAAAGAAAAACCCGGTGGCGCTTGTGAAGTTATAATAACTAAAAAGGGCATTAGTCATACTAAACTTTTAGATCTTGAAAATTTAAAGATTAATAAGTCGTATAAATGGGATGGCAAATGGCGTGTTGTATTTTTTGATATTCCAGAAAAAGAGCGCAGAGCTCGCAATGCATTAAGGGAAAAATTACGAGATTTGGGTTTTTATGAAATGCAGAAAAGTGTTTTTGTTTTGCCCTATGAATGCCAGGATGAAATCAACTTTGTTGTTAGCGTATTAAATATTAAACCCTATGTTCAATACGCGGAAATGACAAATCCGACCAATGAATTATCCTTAAGAAGATTTTTTAATTTTTTATAATTGTACGACTATCAGACGATCGTCTGAAATCGGGATAATTGCATATATTTGGTTTTTGGAATATTATAAAATTTATTATGGCGGGATTATTTTGTCAAAAAACCGAAGAAAAAATTTTTGATTTTTGGCAGAGGG
>CAZKLP010000006.1:16865-34301 GCA_964553885.1 uncultured Candidatus Saccharibacteria bacterium | reverse complement strand
ATCTTTAAGAATCTCTGGGTGATGAGTAACAAGAGCAACGCCCTCTTCTAATGTGAGCGGGGATCGATCCTCTGATTTTATTTTTTTGATTGCCTCGTCCGGCGTTTTGCCAAGCGAGGTTTTGCCAGTTTCTATATCAACCGCAAGATACGCCTTTCCGTTAGGAATCTTTACCTCGAAAGGTTTGAATCCTTTGATTGTGTCTGCGTCCAGTGTTGTATATCCTTTTTTTCCATCAAGTTCTATAAGCGGCATTTCTTTTTCCGGGGCGATCACATCGCTTTTAATCACGATCACAAACGGGATATGCCCCTCTTTCATTTCTTTCTCGCGGCCTGCGATTTCTCGGATGCGCTCTTTGAGCGGTTCAAATATTTTTCTATACTCATCCGGCTTCATGCCGCTGGCTTCGGTGTATTCTTTGCCAGTGATAGTTTCCACCTGCCGCTCAAATTCTTTGAGCAACTTTTCATGATACTCGCCCTCAACGACTCCTTCGGGAGAGGTGGCGCGTTGGAGCTCCCTCAACTTCTCAAGAGCCGCGTCAAAATCATTGCGCGAAAATGCCTCTTCCGCTTCGCGGGCAAGAGAGATGGTTTTTTCGGCTTCGATTTGGGGTTCTTTTTTCTCCTTATCCCCGGGCGGTCTTTGCCCGCGCTTTCCGAAGGCCTCAAACGCCGTAATCTCCTCCGGCTTTGTTTCGGCGGCCTCGGACTCACGAGAGTTGGGTTGTAATTTTTCTGGATTCATATGTTATTGATTTCTTTTTTCAAAACGCGCGATCTGCTTTCGCAAAGTATCAAGTAAAGCGTGGGGGAGTTTGGTGATATCCGGCACCGGCAATCCATTCTTACCATAATACTCTTTTATCGTTGATTCCATGCCCGGGCCGACGCCAATGCCGATAAGCGGCACTTGTTTCGACCATTTGTTGACGATGTCGTGGAGCTCCCATTCGGGGCCGTTATGTTTACCGCTGGGAGCCGGCTGTCCGTCTGAGAATACAATAAGCGCGCCCTGAGCTTCATTTTCCAAAAGGCGTTTTTGAAGGCGTCTTGCCGCGCTATCAACCGCAAAACCGTCATCGTTCCACTGGGCATTTGGCGTTCCCACTTCTTGCAGAACGCGCATTAATTCCAACTTCTTTTTACCGAAATATTCGTCTTCGAATTGTTTGAGTTCCAGCAACTTGTCATGAAAGGCGAGAATTTCAAAAGGCACTCCTTTGCGGGAAAATGCTTCAGCCATGAGCATTGCGGCCTTAAGAGCCTCTTCAATCTTTTTGCCCCGCATACTGCCCGACACATCTACAAGAAGCGTAAATGCCGCCTCTTTTATCTCCGGCATATCTTTTTTCTCGAATACTCTGCCATGGCCAGTGGGGATCTCTCGCGCGAGTTTTTTTGCATCAACGCGCTTGCCTCGGCGCTGGCCGCCTTCCCACTCCGCTTCTTCTTGCGGCGGAAATACTTCGTCCAATTTTTCAACCAACATCCCTACATACTTTTTGACTTCCGCAAAATACTCCTCGTATCGTTCTCGTTCGTCTTTAGTGAGACCCGTTTCCCGTTCTTTTAGTTTTTCCAGCGACTCTTTGACTTCTTTGACCGCCTCTTCTTTATATTTTCCCGCTTCCTGCTCAATCTTCTTTTTTTGCTCTTCAAATTCTTTTTCTTCTTGCTCGGCTTGTTTTTCGTCTTCTGGGGTAACGCCCTCAATGGTGATTTCAATCGTGCCGTCTTCGCGCTCTTTCATCTTAATGGATTTCGGCTGCAGACGCTTCACGAACTCGCGTTCCTGTTCGGTCAGATTCTCGCGAGCTTCATTTATATATTGTTCTTTTTCCTCTTCGGTGAGTTCATCCCACGACTTGCCTTCATGGCTTTTTTTCGCTTCTTCCTCAATATGTTTATCAATCAGTTCTTTGAATACCGGCCACCCTTTCTGCCAGAGAACATCCGTGAATGCTTTGCGCCCCATGCGTTCACCAAGATACTCGTCAAGAACCCCCTCTGTTTTTTCAAACGCTTCAAGCACTTTTTCATCTTTGATTCTTGCCTTAAGTTCTTCAAAATCAAATCCCTCAATAAAAGATTCCGCTCCTTTTGCCCAGCACAACGCGCCGTATTGTATGGGAAGCGGTTTTTTTTCAAAATCGAGAAGCAGGGCTTCGGCGATATCTTCTTTGAGGTAAGCGCCGAGACGGTGGCGTGCCGCTTTTGAAGTTTGCCCCTCCATATTATTAGATCGGCCGTCTTCCCACGCATCATAAATCATAAAAAGGTCCATCGGACTGTATCCTTCTTTTTTTGCGCCTTCCTGCGCTTCCATGAGCGACTGATAGTCAGAGTGTTTGACATGACCGAGCTCATGGCGGAATATGCCCCAGATATAGTCCTCATTCCGCTCAAGCAAATCCTTTTGGGGATACATCATCACTTCGGGAGTTAAAAGTTCCGGGTCGAATTCTTCCAAACTTTTTTCAGGGTGTTTTCTTCGTTCCTCTTGGAATTTTTCCGAGAGACCGGCGGCCCAGCCATCGCCGGGTATTACTCGCAAATCAAAATTTTTCGCCATAAGCTTGGCGACAAATCGAAGCCGATCTTTGAGTTCCATTACCTCGCGCGGAGAGCGTTCCTTTTCCAGCGTTTTCTTTCCTTCCAGACGCGAATGAAGAGCAGATTCCAACTGCTCTTTGGGCTCGCCCTCAATTGTTGGTTTAAATGATTCGCGTTCCATAAGAGATATTGCTTTACATCTGTATTTTAGCAGGTTTTTGTCTTTTTATCAACTTGATATCGAATATAAAAAACAAAAAATACTGTGGGACACAGCTCTTTTTTATTTTCTTATCTGATGTTATTTTAATAGTAATGGAACCAAAAAATACACTACGCACTTGGATTGAGGTTGATAAGCGAGCGATTTATCACAATATTGCCGAGTTCAGAAAAATAATAAAAACGGAGGTAAAATTAATGGCGATAGTGAAATCAAATGCTTATGGACATGGCTTGGTTGACTTTGCTAAAACTGCCGAGAATAAAGTTGATTGGTTTGGCGTTGATTCTATTACAGAAGGACTCAAATTACGCCAAAAAGGTATTAAAGAGCCCGTTTTAGTGCTCGGATATACTCTGCCCTCCCGCCTTAAAGAGGCGGCTTTAAACAACATAAGTTTAACAGTTTCAACACTTGAACTTCTAAGAGATATTAATTTACTAAAAACCCCACCGAAGATTCATATAAAAATTGATACAGGAATGCACCGTCAGGGATTTTTTATCAAAGATTTGCCGCAAGTTATTAAACTTTTAAAAAAATTTAAACTTTCTCCGAAAGGCCTTTACACCCATCTTGCCGCCGCAAAAGATCGGCTCTATCCTTCCGTTAGTTTAAAGCAGCTGGAAATTTTTAAAAAATCCGACAAAATTTTCAGAAAGTCCGGCTTTACGGAATATTTGCGTCATGCTGCGGCTTCTGCCGGAACAATTTTATATCCGGAAGCTCATTTTGACATGGTAAGAATTGGCATCGGATGCTACGGAATGTACCCGACTAGTATGAGTGTGGGGGTAAAATTAAAACCGGCGCTGACATGGAAATCAACTATCGGTGAAATTAAGAGTGTTCCAAAAGACGCCTATATCGGTTACGATCTTACGGAAAAAACCTTAAAAGCGTCTAAATTGGCGATTGTGCCGATTGGCTATTGGCACGGGTTTGACCGCGGACTTTCAAATTACGGCGAGGTTTTAGTAAATGACAAAAGATGCAAGGTTTTAGGAAGGGTAAGCATGGATATGATTATAATTGACGTTTCTGATGTTCGAGATGTTAAAATTAATGACGAAGTGGTAATTTTAGGCAATTTAAAAAAAGAAAAAATAACCGCCGAAGATATGGCGTTAAAAATTGGCACAACCAACTATGAAATTGTCACGCGCATTAACCCCCTTATTAAAAGGTTTTATAAATGAGACTCAAAATTTTCAATTTGAAAATTTTGTAAGACGAATTTACCCCAGCCCTTATTTTGCAACTCAAAAACATGATAAACTATTTCAGAGCAAAATATATTAAAATACCTGCGGCGCTTGCCCGAATAGGGCAGGGCTATTCACCCTCGCGCCGCCAGATTACTGTGAGGCAAAATAAGGGCGAGGTGCTCTTTGCTGTAGCTAAATTTACTTCGCTCAGCATAAAGCTTCGCTCATAAATTTAGACATCAAAGGCATGCCTTCAAACCGTTATTATAGGTTTAAAACGACAAGCCGAGATAAAAAAATTAAAAGATTAAAAATTTTATTTTTTTCATCGTTTTTTTTTAGCCTTACTCTAACAGCGTTTTGGTTAGTCTTTGTATCGTCTTTTTTTGTCATTCAAAACATAAATATGCCCGATGATACTGCCATAAGCCGCGATGATGTTTTAAGTATAATTTCAAATATTGCTCCGCTGAATCTCGGTGAAAATTTAATAATTTTGTCAAAATCCCGACTAAAATCGGAATTAACGGCGGCTTTCCCGTCTATAACCGACATATCAATAGAAAAAAAATTATTTCATACCGTTATCGTAGGTTTTAGTAAAAGAATTCAAATAGGAATCTGGTGCCCCGAAGGGGCACCCTTGGGGCAAAATAATTGCTTTTATTTTGATAAAGACGGCGTTATATTTTCGCAAGCGCCGCAAACCGTAGGCAGTTTAATATTAAAAATAAAAGATTATTCTAAAAACGATATTCCGCTCGGCAGTAAAGTTTTGAGCGGTAATCAAATAAATTTTATTATCGTTTTTATGAGTAAAATAGCGGAAAATAATAAAATTAAAATATTGGAATTTAAAATAAAACCAAATTCTTCCGTTGAACTCGAAGCTATAACAAACAATAATTGGTCAATTTATCTTGACGACAAACAAGATCCGGCAGTGGCAGTTAAAAACTTACTGTCGATTTTAGAAGAAGCGGTTAAAAACACCGGCCATTTGGAATACGTTGATTTGCGTATTCCCAGCCGTGTTTTTTATAAATTGCGGTAGCTATAACTATTCAATATTATAAACAAATATTGAATACCCGATTTTGGCTATTGGCTTAAAAGAATCAAGCCAAGTGTAAGCGCGTTCGCTGTAAGAGCAGGGGATTTTGTCGTCCTTGCAAGCGCCCATATAAATTGTTGCCGAAACTGCGAGCCATCCTTTCTGCGGTGTTTCGCGATTAAAAGACTCAATATTAGCCGTTTTTATATAATACTCCGCCGGAGCGCCGGAAAAATAATCCATTTTTATTTCTTTAATATTATTTTTTTCTATAAATTTCGATAAACGCAAAATGTCTTGTCCCCAATCTAAATTGGAATCAACGACAAGCTTGTAACCCTTATCTGGCCCGCCGGCAATTTCATTAAAATAAGCGAGAAATGACGGGTAGACAAAAATTATTGATAAAATTGCCCAAATAAAAAGAATTATAATCACAAAAATTTTTTTAATTTTTTTCCAGTATAAAACGATTAGCTGCCACAATCCCTTATAATTGGTGATTCTTTCGGTTACTCCGCCTTTAATCCAATTTGAAATTTGCCGCGCCGTAAGCGCGTAGATAAACGGAATTGTCGGCAAAATATGCCGCACGCCGATATTGAGCCGTGAATTTATTGAAAAAGCCCAATAGGTTAAAATAATAAAAATCATCCCCATTTCCGCGGGATTGTTTTTTATAAGGCCAATAAAATCACGCCGCCAGTATTGGCTTCTCGTTTCGCGGCAGTGCCGCGTGCAATGTTTTGTAGCCAAAAACAATCCGAAAAAAATCATAAGAATATAGGCGAGCGGTTCTTTTAACAAATAAACAATGGGAAAGTAAAATCGTGAACCTTCAGCCGAAACATCACCGAGAAAATATGTCGTATTGCCTCCAACCGAACGTTGGCTAACCATTAAGAATCCCAAAAGATAATGACCCCATGCTCTTAAATACGGAATGCCGCTAAGCCAAACATTAAAATCAGCCAGCGGTTTAAATTCAAAAGTGCTTAAAATGAAAGCAGTGTCAATTTGCTGTTTTTCTGGCGGGTAATTCCAAATATGAAAAGAGTAAATGGCGCCGATAACAAGAAAAGCGATTATTAAAGCAAAAATAAATCCACCGATATATTTTACAGTCCAGAACCATTTTTTTTCACTCTGAACCAGCGCCCATATTGAGGTAATCGCGCCAAAAATAGGAATCAATAAAAAAGTGGAAAATTTTGTAAGAAGCGCTAAGCCAAAAACAATCCCAAAAACCCATAAATTTCTCCGCGTTGGCGCTTTAAGCCAATGATAAAGATAATAAAAACTGATGAAAAACGCGGCCGCGGCGGCAATGTCGGTTGTTACAAGCCGAGTATGCGCCAGAACAATAGGGGAGAAAGAATACATCGTTAAAGCCAACATGCTCGCGCCTTTGCCCCAAAGTTCTTTGGTGAATCTGAAAATATAAAATCCTAAAAGCAGGCCTGTCAAGATTATTGGAATACGTCCGTATCTCATCATTTTTTGCGCGTCGTTTCCCGAATAATAAAGCAGGTCATTCCCAAAACCAACATCGGTTTGCCAGCTTGGCGTGCGCGATGGACTGGAAGTTAAAGACGTATTCCAGCCCCAACTTTGATAAGAGAATTTAATATCTAAAAATAAAAGCGGTAAAGCGGCTAAATCTTTTACAAGCGACGGATGTTCCGGATTAAGACGCATATCTTTTTGCGTCAAATAAGAATAACCGGCAGGGAGATGAATCCTTTCGTCGTAATTCGCGCTGTCATTCCACATGCTGGCTACGGTAAGTATGGCGAAAACAGCTAAAAGTAAGAAAGCTGAAGTATTGGCAATTTTCATATTAGGGGACTATTAAAATCGGCGTGTTTAAATAAATGAATTCAATTTTTCCGTCCGGAAACTTTTTATTTAAATTATGAAGCAATTCCAAATTAAAATAAAGCGGGATAATAACAGTTCCATTTTCATCTAATTTAATTCCGTCAGCTTCATCGGATTTCACGTAATTTATGTCGGATTTTTTATAAGCGAGAAAATACACTGTTTGGGCGGAAACTGGTAAGCCATTTGACGTTGCCCGGTCACTTGAAGGCCAAATAGCGTATTTTTTAACGTCTTGAGGCAAACTATTTAAATAATTCGCGATTTCTACCTGATTGTAGGAAAAAGCATCCACAGTATTTTGGTTTGAAGCCCATTTAATGAAATACTTATTAAATTCCGCGGAGCTTATGAAAAATAAAAATATAACCAACAAAATAAACGCTTCTTTTTTTATTCGTATTATACGAGCGCGATATTTAATAAGATTTGGATCAAAAATTTTATTATTAAGGTATTTTTTAATTTTTTCATAAATCCATATTAAACCGATTCCGGCAAAAACCATTGCCGCGGGCATTGCTCCTAAAGCCCGCAACGCATGAGGATTGCCTTCGGTTGACAAAATATTTGGAAAAAGAAAAATAAAAAACCAAGACAATAAAAATTTTTCTCTAAACTGAAATTTGCGGAAACTTAGGTAAAGACCGAAAAGAAATAAAAGTCCGACCGGCCAAAAAAGACCGGGGAACCCGGCATAATTGTGCCGCCAATTAAAGTCGCCAATAATATTGAACATTCCAAATGCCGCGACAACGCTTAAAGCAGCGGCTTTAATAGGATTTTCAGCAGAAAAAACTGATACCTGACCGCTTCTTCCGAAAAAATCCTGAGGATTATCTAAAAAATATAGTCCAATCGGCAAGGCAATGATGAAAGCGATGGCGGCAAACACAAAAAATCCCATCCATAATTTTTTATTGACGCATTTTATTAATAGATGCAGAAAATAAACAAGAAATAAAACAGGCGCGAATCTATATGAAATATAAGTATAAAAACCCAAACCGAACAAAACTCCGGCTGAAACAAACGATATTATTGATGTCCGACATCGATAATTATCGATGTCGGACATCAATAATTTAAATCCGCGGTGTAAGAAGTAAAAACTCCAGATTAAAAACGGCAGCATTAAACCGGCTCGAAAGCCTATTCGGCTGAAATTAACGGCCCAAAAGCTTACTGCCATAAAAAAGCTTGAAGCCAGTGCGATTTCAATGCTAAAAAGCTCTTTAGTCAGAAAAAATAGCCCCAAAACCGCTAAAACCCCGGCTATAGCTGGAAATAATCTTAAAACCCATGGCTCCGCGCCAAAAATTTTAATTGCCAAAGCGTCAAGCCAAATTATCATTCCTTCACGGCCATTATTGTTTTGGTAGAAAACGCTAAAATTTCCGGATTCAATGGAAGCGATAGCGTCGGCGCCATTCATTGCTTCATCTTGATAAAGACCAGAAGGAACTGAAGTAAATTGCCAAAACCTGAAAAAAATCGCGACAGCAATAATTAAAATTAAAAACCAGAAATACCTATGTTTATAAATAAACTTTGTCATAAAGTAAAAATCCATTTATAATAATAGCATATGGCAACAGAACAAGAAAAACAACATGAGCCGGAAATTGAAGCGTTAATTCAAATCGCGTTTGAGAAAGGGATAGCAGCCGCCATTAAGGCGGCAAAAGCTAAAAATAATCCCCATTTTTTAGACGATTTTCACGATGCTTTAATTGACCGTTTTTATCAAAAATTAGTTGAAGCCGGGAAGTTAAAATAAAACTTCACCATGACTTATTATCTAATACTTATTCTAATAATTGCCATTATATTATGGTTTGTTTGGTTTTTGTTTAATAGGGCATGGCAAAAGGGGTTGATTTTCAGCGCCCTGAACTTTACATTGCTTGAAATCCGCTTGCCAAAAGTTATTGTAGAAACCGATGTCAATAAAGAAAAAGGAAAACTTCTGGTAATGGAGCAATTTTATAATTCTTTATCCAGTATTCTTAAGGAAAAAAGCGGCTTGTTCAAACCAAAACCGTATTTAATTTTTGAAATCTCCGTGCCTGAAGAAGGTGAAGAAATCGGATTTTACATGGCCGTCCCTAAAAAATTTCAACAGACCATTCAAAGGCAAATTCAGGGATTTTTTCCTCAAGCCGAGATTAATGCCGTTAACGATTACAACATATTTAATAAAGAAGGAATAAGCGTCGGTTCAATTTTAAAAACCAAAAGAAATTACGTTTTGCCTTTTCAAACATATAAAAAACTGGAAGTCAGCACTCTGGGTCTTATTACCAATGCTATGTCTCTATTAAAAGAACGCGGCGAGGGTATCGCTCTCCAAATTTTAGTAAAACCCACGGGAGCGTCTTCAAAAAGAGACGCTATAAAAGTTATCAAAAATCTTTTTGCCGGGAAAAGTTTGGACGCTGCAGTCGGAGAATTAGAAAGTCCTATTTCTTTTGTTGATAACATCAGAAAATTTTTGAGCATTAAGCAGCAGGAAGAAATAAAAAAGCCGGCTCTGGCCGAATTAACACCGCTTGTTAAAGAACTTATTGAAGAAATTGATAATAAGGCCAAACAAAATTTATTTGAAGTTAGTATAAGAATACTGGCTTCGGCCAAAACAGAAGAGGAGGCGCTTCAAATTTTATCAAACACGGAAAACGCTTTTTCTCAATTTGAAATGCCGGATTTAAATCATTTCTATAGTTACCGGCCGATTAAAAAAGCGCTAAAAAATTTAATCTATAATTTTTCTTTCAGAATATTGAATCGTAAAGAAACTATATGGCTTTCCGGCGAAGAATTAACGAGTATTTTCCATTTTCCGATAATTAAAATTGAAACTCCAAAAGTAAGATTTCTTAAATCTAAAATGGCGCCGCCGCCGGCCGTTATGCCGTCTGCCGGCATTATTTTAGGTAATAATAGGTTTAGAAACCAAGAAGCGGTTATTAAATTAAATCCGCTTGACCGCAGGCGCCATTTTTACGTTGTCGGCCAAACCGGCACTGGAAAAAGCTATCTCTTAAGAAATTTAATCAAACAAGATATTGACAGCGGCGCCGGAGTCGGCGTAATAGACCCTCATGGCGATTTAGTTGAAGCAATTTTAGGCCTTGTGCCGCCTTCCCGTTATAGTGATGTAGTTTTATTTGATCCGGCCGATACTGAATGGCCGGTAGGATTAAATCTTTTGGAAGCTGGCACCGCGACAGAAAAAGATTTCGCCATCCAGGAAATGATCGCCACTTTTCAAAAGCTTTTCCTAGCGGAACACCTTGGACCAGTTTTTGAGCACAGTATGAGAAATGCCATGCTGACACTTATGGCTGACGAAATCAATCCTGGCACTCTTGCCGACATCCCGCGAATTTTTACCGATCCGGTGTTTGTCCGCCAACTCTTAATAAAAGTTACCGATCCTTTGGTGCGGGATTTTTGGGAAAAAGAAATGCTGAAAATGTCGGAGCAAACCAAATCGGAAATGGTAGGATACTTGGTTTCCAAGGTGGGTCGATTCGTTGAAAATTCAATGATGAGAAATATAATCGGCCAAAGCCGATCCGGGATTGATTTTAGCGATATTATGAATAACGGAAAAATCTTGCTGGTTAATCTTTCAAAAGGCAGAATTGGAGAAATGAACAGCGCCCTTATAGGACTTATTATAACAGCTAAACTTCAGATGGCGGCTTTCAAAAGAGCTGAAGAACGCAGCGAAGAGTCGCGTCGTGATTTTTATCTTTATATGGACGAGTTCCAGAATTTTACTACCGATTCCATCGCTACTATCCTTGCCGAAGCCAGGAAGTATCGTCTCAATCTTACTTTGTCCCATCAATTTATCGGACAGCTTACAGATAAGATCCGTGATTCGGTTTTTGGTAACGCCGGTTCCATAATTTCATTCAGAATAGGGCCGGAAGACGCTAAATTTTTAGTTAAATATTTTGAACCCGTTTTCAACGAGTCGGATCTCATCAATATTGATAATCGCAACGCGTATGCTAAGCTGTTGATTAACGGCGCTACTACCGCTCCGTTTAACATCGCGACCGAAGATTCTCCGGAAAGCAGTTTAGACAAAGCCGAAAAATTAAGAGAAATGAGCCGGCAAAAATATGCGTCCCCGCGGCAAAAAGTAGAAGATATGATTAATAAACGGTTTAGAACCATCAACGAATAACTAATCTGTATACGAATAAACGAATTTACCAAATGGAAATAAAATTTACAAAAAAAGATTTTTGGCTGGCAATTTTAGCCGGAGAAGCATCAGCTTGGCTTTCTTTGCCGATACTGAAAAACTTAAAGATTTTTGATATTTTAACCGAGCGGGGAATAAATATAATGGGCTTTTCTATTTTTTGGATTTTATTTATCCCTATGGGGGCAGTATTAGCGCTTAAATTATTTTACTTTTTAGCCAAAAGGAAAAACCGCGTTGGTTTTTTTGAACTTGGAAAATACGGGGTTATCGGCGTTTTAAACACAATGCTCAATGCCGGAGTTTATAATTTTTTTATTTTTATAACCAATACTTTTTCCGGTTTTACGCTTGATTTATTTTTTGTCATCGCTTTTGTTATTACCGTCGTAAATAGTTTTATTTGGAATAAATTTTGGGCTTTTGAGGAAAAAGAAATAGAAAATATTAAAACCGAGGCTATTAAATTTTTTGGCATTTCCACTATTGTAGCCACTGTTAATGCTGTTATTTTACATGTAATAGTAAATGTTATCGGGGCGCCAGTAAGCATGGATCTAAAAATCTGGGCCAATGTAGCGCTTAGTTTCACAATAATCACCGCTTTTTTAGGCAACTTTTTTTCTTATAAATACATGGTGTTTTCCGATAAAAAAATAATAAAGGGGTATTAAGCCCTTTATTTATTAAGATTTTTTAATTGGTTTCTAATGTTTTATTTTGCCTCAGTTTTTTGAGATCATTAGTAATTTCATGAAGCAATTCAGGTCCGGTCTTATATTCACGAAGAATACGCAAAAGCATTTTTTCTTTATTCTTTGAATCCGCTCCTTGTGAAAGAATATAAAGTGATTTTGCGCCAATTTCCTCATCTACCCATTTAAACCCGCCAAGCCGCGCCTTTTCCATACTGTAACGCTTTACGTGGCCATAGTCGCGAACAAGTTCTAAAAGCAAATTCACCGCTTTTTGACCATATATTGGATCGCGCCACTTGCCGATATTTTCATAAAACTTTTTAATGCATTTCTCTCGCCTTTCAAGTGTTCCGTCGTTCTTATCGGAATACTCGAAAAAACACCTATTTAGCTCTAACTGGAATGAGTATATTTTTTCCTTATCAATATCTTTATAGAGCTCAGCAATTCTCATTTTAACCTCGGCTAATAAGGAAGAGTTTGGGTATTTCTTAATAAATTCTTCATATTTTTCAACCCTCCTAAGATAAAGTTCCCGCCAGTTTGGTATTGCGGAACTATTTGGATCGGAAAGCATAGATAAAACGATTGTTTCGTACTCTAAATATTCAAATTTATCTTCAACTGCAAGAGCCGAAAACACTCCCATAGAAATTAGCGCTCCGCATAAAAATAACACAATCCTTTTTCTCATTTTTCCCGCTCCGATTTTTAAAAAACATTTATTTTAAATAAACTATAACATAAGAACGCGTTTCGATAATGTGGATAACCCATATTGACGAACTTTCTGACTGAAGTATAATTTAATATGATGAAAGATGTGAAATTTTTTTTAATAATTTATTAAATTAATAATAAACTATAATTATGAATAGATTAACTATTTTAAGACATATAAAAGTTTTAGTATATCTATCGGTTCTCGCGGGTATAATAAGCATTGCTATATCTCCTTTGCCCGCGCGGGCGGAAGTTGTGAGTGTCGGGTTTGCAGGCAAAGTTACAGCGGTAAATGTAGCGGGAAACTCATTTTTTGCCGAAGTGCGATCAGTGTATGCTTGGGACGGATCTTCTGGTTTCGGGGGTATTCTTCCTCCGGGAAAAATTATTCAGGTAATTGTACCACCTGGCACTGTTTTAGTTACCTCCAGAGGAGTGCCGATTACGCTTGCTAACGTTCAAGTAGGAGTTTTGTTTAACGCGGTTGGAACCATTGATACTATTACCAAAATAATGACAGCATCCAAGATTACGTTTGGGACGAAAATATCAGTACCTCCAACAACAACAGTACCTCCAACAACAACAGTACCTCCAACAACAACACAAGGCACGGTAAATTTTGCCGGTAAAGTTGTAAGCGTTGATGCTACATCCCGTATCGCTGTTATCACTGTACGATCAGTGTATGGCGTTTCTGCAGCAGGGATTCGCGGAGGTTTTGTTCTTCCTGCCGGCACGCAAATTACCTTGACAATTCCTGCGGGGATCCCAATTACTCGTTTAAAAACGCCGATTACGCTTGCCGATGTAAAAGCGGGTGATATCTTTAACGCGCGCGCGACTATTGATCGAGTGGCAAAAACCGGCGTCGCGTCAAGCATTCAGGTTATTACGCCAAGTATCGCGGAAAATATTTTTAGCGGAACGCTTATTGCGCTTTCTACCGCTGATCCTAAAAGCGTAACTGTCAAAAACCAGGCGGGAACGGAACAGGTATTCAGTGTTACCGCGACCACCCAAATATATATCGGGAATGGAAAAACACTCGGAACACTTGAACAACTAATAGTCGGAAGAGGCGTCGCGGTTGCGTTTGTAAGTGTTGGCGGAATAAAACAGGCGATAAAAATTGTAATGGCAACCTCACAACAGCAAGTAAGAATAGAAAAATTTTTCTCGGTAGACGCTGTGCAAAAACGCGGCACGCATATGGTTAATGTGCTTGGCGCGTCGCTTGATCGTTTAGAAAAAATTATTGTTAAACAAGAAACATCAATAAGCGGTTTGAAAGCGGCCGGCAAAGATACAACAACTGCGGAAACATTGCTCGCAAAGTCCAAAACTGATCTCACGGCGGCGCGCGCGGCAACCGATGTGGCAGAAGTAAAATTCGCGGCAATTTCGTCAAGTTCCGATCCACAAACCGCGGCAAAGGAAGCGCAAGCGGCAATGAAAATAGCGACAGAAACAACTAAAAAGGTAATGTCTGATGTTAAAAATACCCAAAAGCAAATTAAACTTCTCTCGTTATAAAATTATTCACTTAACTTCAAAAATTATATAAATATGAACCTATCACCAACAACAAAATGGATTGTAGCGGCGCTAGTGGGTATTGCTGTAATCGCGGCTGGGATATATTTTTTTACGCGCCCTAAAACGGAAACTTCATCATCTGATATAATGGACGAAGCAATATTAAAAGATATTCGTCAAGTTAGCGCCGGTACTTCTGTCGCTGACATTCAAACAGATATTAACGCGACAGATCTCCAATCGCTCGATGATGAGTTGGAAAGCTTAAATCAAGAAATACAAGGACTATAAAACACCGACGATCGGTAAAGAGGGATGTAGCCATCATTAAAATCTTTTAACAAAAACCACCGAATTGATGGTTTTTTGTCTTGAATACGGCACTCAGTATGCGTCTCAGTCACCTGAATTGGCATATGACGGCTGCGGGATTTGGATTCGAACCAAAATAGCCTCCTTCAAAGGGAGGAGTCCTACCGTTAGACGATCCCGCAATATTAAATAAATGATCTTGCAATTTTTAAACATTTTGCTTATTATTTTCTACTTCTCCCTTGCTACTTATTATCTCCACCACCGCCAGTTCAAGCGGCAAGGAGGGGATTGGTGAGCGTTTTATGTCATTTTGAGCAATCATAAATATTTTTATCGCCTGCGTCGCGTTATCTAAAGAAAACTTTTCCGCTTGCGCTTTAACGGTTTCAAATTGGTCCGAAGAAAGTTCCTGCGCCATAAGTTCCGATAGTGAACTGTCAACCTTTAAAAGCATTATTTTTCGCAGGTGATTGATCAGCGCTTTGGCAAACATTTCCAGATCCGTTCCGCCTTCGCTTAATTTGCCGATATAATCAATCGCTTCTTTAACCGCGCCTGAAGCCCGCCCGCCAGCGAGTTCGCTCGTTGGCGAAGTCGAACGGGAAAGACAATCGGTCATCGCTTTAACTTTTTCAAAATCCACCGCTCCCAAAAGTTCTTCTATATCTTTCTTTACAATAGTTTTATCGCTCCAAACCCGAAGCTGTTCAAGCATTGATTCGGCGTCGCGATAACTGCCTCCCGCAAAACTCGCGATAAGCCGCAAAGCGTCCGGCTCAATATTTATTTTTTCAAGTCCAGCAATTTTTTCAATTTTCCTGATGATTTCTGACACCGAAAGTTTTCTGAAAGGGAACGATTGGACGCGGGAAAGAATTGTTTCAGGAACTTTATGAATTTCGGTAGTCGCTAAAATAAAAATCGCGTGCGCCGGCGGTTCTTCCAATGTTTTTAACAGCGCGTTAAAGGCCTCTTTGGTAAGTTGATGAGCCTCGTCAATAATGAAAACTTTGTACTTGCCGGCGGTTGGCGCGAATTTTATGCCGTCACGCAGTTCTCTTATTTCATCAATGCCTCGATTGGAGGCGGCATCAATTTCTATGAGGTCAAGATCGCCGCAACCAAGAGATTTCGCGAGAAGACGGGCAATAGTTGTTTTTCCGGTACCTCTCGGCCCGGCAAATAAATAAGCGTGGCTTACGCGGCCAAATTTTAAAGCATTGGTTAGCGTTCGCACCACATGCTCCTGACCGATAACTTCTTCCCAGCTTTGCGGCCGATATTTGCGGTATAAAACTAAATTTGACATAAAGTTTTGTGTTTACTTTATCATAAAATCAGTGTAAAGTAAATTTATATGAAAAACTATTCACGCGCCAAGGCCTCAAAAGGCAAAATAACATTTCGAACCGGAGACAGGTGGCGGGCTAGAAAAAGCGTTATTGTAAGAGATATTAAAAGCATGCACGCTGACAAATCGCGTCTGCCACAATTTAAGTCAAAATAAAAATATCATGACCATAAAGAAAATCGGTTTAGCGCTTGGCGGCGGGGGAGCAAAGGGCCTGGCCCATATTGGAATTATCAAAGCGTTGGAATCGGCGGGAATTAAAATTGATTATATCGCCGGCACCAGCATGGGAGCCTTGGTAGGTGGCTGGTATGCCGCTACCGGCGACATTAAGGCCTTAGAGGATTTTATTGTCAATATTAAAAGAAGCGATATTTTTCCTGTAAAAGAAATTATCAAACGCGAAGACGGCGCGCTTTTTAAAGGAGAGTCAATCGCCGATAGGTTAAGAAAAGAATTAAAAAATGTGTTTATTGAAGATCTTCAAATTCCTTTCACCGCCTTAGCGACCAATACCAAAAATGGAGACGAAGTTTGCCTTAAAAGCGGCGACTTGATAGATGCAATAAGAGCCAGCGCCGCCCTTCCCATAGTTTTCGCGCCGGTGGCAATTGACGGACAATTACTAATGGATGGTGGATTGGTAAATCCCGTTCCTGCCGATGTGGTAAAAGACATGGGCGCCGAATATATTATCGCTGTTGATGTTTCAAGCAAATGGTTTACTGCTCCGGAAGAATTAGTGACTACTCACGATATATACGGCGTTATTTCAAGCGCTCTTTCTATTATTGAATATCAAATCGCGAAAAATGTTTTAAAAAGCGCCAATTTAGTTTTGCGACCGCCGGTAATGAACCATGGATGGATAGAATTTAATAAAGCACAAGAAATTATTAAAGCGGGAGAACGGGAATTGGAATTAAATTTAAGAAAAATCCGCCGTAAAACCGGTTACAAAAAACCGGCCGAGACCCTATCCGAAAAATTCTTGGATTTTATTTTAAATAAGTCAGATTAAAAAAGTGAAACCCCGGCGCGCGTACGCGCCGGGGCGGTTTGTCCGATGCATACTACCTGGAATCGATGGAGAACGCATGCTGATAATCAGCCCAATGCTGATTCAACATGTATTCGCATTATACCATAAATAATTAAACTTGTAAATACACAATAAAATGTCCTGTTTAAACCATTTTTAATATTAATTTATGATTAAAATAAAATCTGACAACTTAATTTCCGATCGGTTCTTAATTGGTAAATTTTATTAATTAATCTCCAAATTACCTTTGTTAGTTAAATGGCCTAATTTGTAAGCCATCGTAAGCTAAAAAGATATTTTTATTCTGTTTTTGAACGATTTTTACTGCCATTAAAATATTCTGATTTTCAAACTCAAAAAAAGCCGATCTTTGAAGCCGCGCACTTTTACTCCCCGGTTTTCTCGCTTCTCTACAGACATACCACTTGCCGCAATCAGGGCGGGGAATTCTCTTAGAAGGTCCGGTTCCTAAAAATATTATGCGCATTGTGCTATAATACTACAATAAATAAAATTAAAAAAACCAAACACTATGAAACGTGAATTACCTCAGTTGCCATACGAATATAACGCGCTTGAACCGTATATAGACGCTGAAACAATGAAAATTCATCAC
>CAZKLP010000006.1:0-16855 GCA_964553885.1 uncultured Candidatus Saccharibacteria bacterium | reverse complement strand
AGGCTTTTTTTGCATCATCCTTATTTTTGAAGAGACGATGGTTACGCGCGTGGTTGAAAATTTTCATAACGTGGAAAATAATAAATTATGATTTTTTTGTACACCTAAAACATTAAATATTTCTAAAAAAATTATAAATTGCCCTGAAGTCTGTTTCGGGTATATAGTAGAGACATCTTCAGCATGTAACCCATACATCCAATGGCATATACTCTTCCAAATCTTTCTTTCGCATATAATGCGCTGTAACCTTTCATTGACGCTAAAACAATGAAAATTCATCACGGAAAGCATCATCAGGCCTATATTGACAAGCTTAACGCGGTCTTAGAAAAATATCCGGCTTTAGCCGACAGAAAGCTTGAAGATTTAATAAAAGATTTGCTGTCTTTAGAGATGGAAGAAGGGGATAGAACGGCGCTAAAAAATCATGGCGGCGGGCATTTGAACCATTCTTTTTTCTGGACTATTATGGGTCCGAAAAAACAAGTTGATGAAATGTTACTTGAAGAAGTTAAAAATATATTCGGTTCAGTGAAAGAATTTAAAAAAGTTTTCAGTCAAGCTTCAATAAGTCACTTTGCCAGCGGCTGGACTTGGCTGGTACGAGATGAAAATAATAATTTAAAAATATATTCATTGCCAAATCAGGACTCGCCATTAACCTTAGGCCATAAGCCGGTTTTTGTTTTAGATTTGTGGGAACACGCTTATTACCTCAAATACCAAAACCGCCGCGCCGAATACATAGAAAACTGGTGGAATGTTTTGAAATTGCTTTAGCGACTTAACAAATTCTGTGGATTTGATACAATGGCGCTAATGCTAAGGGTCGGCGCGTGCTGCATTGTTTCAAAGTGGTAAAAATAATTTTTATAAAAATTATTTCAATATACTTCCGATAAAATTTTTATGGCCGTTTAAAAATTCTTCTGTCGTTAAAACTCTGCCTCCTTTAAGTTGCAGTTTTTTTATAATTAAATTTCCGCTGCCGCATTTTACTGCTAACAACACCCCAACATTCTCAAGTTTGTAAGGATGTTGTAATGCGAAAACTTCTCCTATTTGATAATTGTTTTTATTTTCTGAGACTTCCGATTCTATAATTTTGATACTTGAGATTTGATACTTGAGATTTACATAAGTATATGCGCTGGGCCATGGATAAAATGCCCGGGTCATTCTTTCAATTTCACCGGCACTTTTTGACCAATCAATTTTTCCGTCTTCTTTTTTGATTATTTTTGTATAAGTTGCTTTTGAATGGTCTTGTTCTTGCGGCTTAACTTTTCCCGAAATATAATCTGGAATGGTTTTTATCAAAAGTTCCGCTCCCAGTTCGGCGAGTTTTTTAGAAAGTGTTTCATAAGTGTCCGATTTTGAGATTTTAGTTTTGAGATTTGATATTATTTTTCCGCGGTCCATCTTCTCATCAATCTCCATAATCGTTATGCCGGTTTCTCTGTCGCCGTTTAAAATCGCGTCTTGAATCGGAGAAGCGCCGCGGTAATACGGGAGAAGAGAGCCGTGAACGTTTATAAATCCTAAGCGGGGAATATCCAAAATTTCTTTAGGTAGAATTTTGCCGTAAGCGGCGATAATGGCTAAATCAGGATTGATATTTTTAAACTGCTCCATAAATTCTTTATTGCTTCTTAGTTTAGCCGGCTGAAAAATAGAAATATTATGTTTTTGCGCCAAAACTTTCATCGGTGGGAAAGTAAGTATTTGTTTTCTGCCGACCGGTTCGTCGGGATTACAAACAACAGCCGCCGGCATATAGCCGAAGCTGATTAATTTTTCTAAAACTATCGCCGCAAATTCTGGCGTTCCGAAAAATATAAATTTCATTAATTTTCTTCTATTTTAGATAACTTTTCCGCTTTATCAATAAATAGAGTACCATTTAGATGGTCCATTTCATGCTGAATAACGCGCGCCAATAGCCCTTTAGCGCGAATTTTAATTTGCTTACCGTTTTCATCTACCGCCTTCATCGTTAGTTTTTTTGGGCGAGTTACCGGTCCCCAAATTTTTTGCACCGACAAACAACCTTCTTCAAATGGAATTTTTTCAGCGGAAAAATCTTTCACTTCCGGATTGATGAAAATATAAACTTTTTCTTCCACATCAGCCGTAAAAAGCCGCAGTGAATATCCAACTTGGGGCGCGGCCAAACCAAGGCCTTTGGCCTCTTTCATGGTTTTAACCATGTCTTCAATAAGCTTCCTTATTTCAGGACTTTGCGGGTCTTTTATGGTTTCCGCTTTTTTTCTTAGAACCGGATCGCCCTCTTGTGTGATTTTTAATACTTTTACCATGATTTTTTGAAATTAATTTACTTCGAGAAATTAGAACGAAATCGCCATTTATCTTTAACTCTTTCTTTAATACGCCCATAAAATACCTACCGCGGTCTTCACTTTTTATTTTTCCCTGCCGCCATGCGTCTTTAACCAAACTCAAAATTCGCCTTAAAAATGCCTCATCATAACCCTTAGCAAGCCGAAAATAAACGCCCTTGTGTTTTTTATCTTCCAAACCTTCAACCAAATCCCATGCTAAAACTTGATGTCTGGTAGTTAACGCCATTACTATTAAAATATCATAAAAAAACAAACATTGCCATATTATTTATTATAAACTATAATATTTTTATGTTTGGGAAAAACAGAAAATACGCATATTTGGCGGTAGTTGTGGCGCTTATTGCCGCGTCTTTTGGCGCCGGGTTCATTTATGGAGCGATAGACAAATTGCCGCGTCCGGTGCAGGGGATTATCAACCAGGAATTCGGACAGCCCAAAGAATTTGATTTTTCTCTATTTTGGAAAACTTGGGACGAGCTTCATAACAAATTTGTAGACCAAAACAAGTTAAAAGAAGATAAGCTGTTGTACGGCGCTATTTCCGGAATGGTTAAAGGAGCGGGGGATCCTTATACCGTATTTTTTCCCCCGGTTGAAACAAAAAGCTTTAAACAAGACGTTGGCGGCAGTTTCGGCGGCATCGGCGCCGAAATCGGAAAAAGAAACAGCTTTTTGGTGATAATAGCTCCGCTTGAAGACACGCCGGCTCAAAAAGCGGGTCTCTTGGCCGATGACAAAATTTTAAAAATAAACGGCGAATCAACGGATGATATAACGGTGGAAGAAGCGGTTACAAAAATCCGCGGCGATGTTGGCACTAAAGTAACTCTGTCAATTTTAAGAGGTAACGATGGCGCAAAAGTAAAGGATGTTGTTATTGAACGCGCCGTAATAAAAATCCCTATTACCAAGCTCGAAGCGTTAAATGACAATAAAATCGCCCATTTGTCATTTTACAGCTTCGCCTCAACCGCACCTTTTGAGTTTCAACAAGCGGCAACAAAAATTTTAGTAACCACTGGATATAAAGGCATAATTTTGGATTTAAGAAACAACCCGGGCGGTTTTCTGGAAGTATCCGTTGATATTGCCGGATGGTTTTTAAATACCGGCGATTTGGTGGCTATAGAACAATTCAGCGAAACCGAACAAGACAAAAATACAAAATTCAAGGCTAATGGCTTGGGAGCGTTAAAAAATTATCCTTTGGTAATACTGGTAAATCAGGGAACGGCTTCGGCGGCGGAAATTTTAGCTGGCGCCTTACGTGATAATCGCGGCATTAAACTAGTGGGAGAAAAAACCTTTGGCAAGGGATCGGTTCAAGAATTAATTAATCTTGATGGCGGTTCATCACTTAAAGTTACGGTCGCAAAATGGCTTACGCCAAAAGGCATGTCTATTTCAGAACACGGCTTAGAACCGGATTATAAAGTCGCCATAACAGAAGAGGATACCGCTAAAAACAAAGATCCTCAGCTTGACAAAGCGGTAGAAGTTTTAGAATCATTAATAAAATAAAAATTCTTATATTAGTAAATATTAGTATTTTGTAAATCATGAAAGTTGTATTTATAAAAGACGTTTTAAATATTGGTAAAAAAGGCGACATAAAAGACGTTAAAGACGGTTACGGCCGTAATTTTTTACTTCGCAACAAACTGGCCGAAATTTTAACGCCCCAACTTCAAAAAGCGTTGAAATATGAACGTGAAAAACAAGAAAAAGACGCTGCAGCGCTTAAAGAACAATCGGAATCATTAAAGAAAAAAATCCAGGACTTAAACTTGATATTTGAAATTAAAATAGGGGAAGCGGGGCGTGCTTTTGGTTCGATAACGCCATCAAAGATTTTAAGTGAATTAAAAAAACAAGGAATAAATTTAGAAAAAGAACAGATTCCGGAAAAATCAATAAAAACATTAGGAGAGAGCAAAATAAAAATTAAATTGCGCCATGACGTTGAGGCAATTTTAAATATTTCCGTTAAGCCAATAAGCGATAAAAATAGTTAAAAAATATTAATGACTCTGACAATTTTTCTGCTACCGTCGAAACGTTTTAATTTTTTAACAGTAAATTTAACAATTCCGTTTGAAACCGCATAAAGAGTGTCATCACTGCCCTTCTTAACGTTTTTACCGGGAACCCATTTGGCGCCCCTCTGGCGCGCCAAAATAAAACCAACCTTAACGGTTTGACCGTCAAATAACTTTATCCCTAGTCTTTTTGATGCTGATTCGCGGCCTAATCTTGTTGAACCTGCCGCTTTAGTATGTGCCATATTTTCTTAACAGAATAACAAATTATGAATTACAAATCAATACCATATACCGTAATTGCCGCGTTAGTTTTAGTATTGGTATTTTTTCTTGGTCTGGAAATCGGGTTATTAGTTAAGCCAAACAATCCGACGCCGATTATTATTGATAAAAACGTTAAAATAGGTTTATCTAACCGTTCTGATTTGACCGGCCAAAAAACCGAACTTTCCGGAAATTTTGTAGGTGGCAATTTTGTGGCTTCAATAAACGGCAAGGCCTATTACCCCAAGGGTTGTAAATCGGCAAATATAATTAAGGAAGAAAATAAAATCTGGTTTGAAAGCGCGGAAGAAGCTGAAGCCGATGGATATGCCCCGGCTAAAAATTGCCCTTGAGCAGTAAATGATGTAAAATATCAAATATAAATATTAAAATATCAATATATGAAATTTTTAACTGGGCTTTTGGCGTTTATATCAAGTTTTTTCGCGGGGGATTCACCTAAACTCCAACCGCTTCCGCACTTAAATTCCTCTATTATTTCTTTTAATGAAACTTACTTTGCGCCTGTAGTGGCGGAACCGGGAAATTTTCCATTTACTAAAGCTGTAACAATCGCATTAATAGAAGATGCTACAAAAGAATCAAGTAAACCGATCGCGACGCCGCTACCTATTCAGCCAACACCACCGGTTCCGGCTCCCGTTTTACCTCCCGCTCCCGCTCCAGCGCCACCGTCTCCTCCGCCTCCCGCGAGCGATTCTTATTTAGCAGATCCTGAACCAGTCGCAGATTGGTATACGCCTATCCTTATCCGAGGTAATAGCGCTGATGGTAACAGCACTGTTCCGGAAATGACTTTTGATAGAGAATTTTGGAGAATAGAAGTTATTGCTTATTGGGCGCCAGGAGATCCGTCTCATCCGCCAGTAAAAAAAGATTATTTTAAATTGGAAGTTTATGATAAAAAAACCGATAAACTTATCTATACAATGACTTCCGGCACAGACGAAACAATACACAAATTTCAAGCTTTTAAAAAACCGGGTGCATATTATTTTAAAACCTACCCTATAAATCCTAGTCAATTTGAAATAACCTTTACTCACTCACTGAAAATAGTGCAATAGAAAAAGAAGCGGTGCGTGGATAAAGGGGGGATTGTAGAGAATTTGTATTTAATAATGTCGGACAATATCCATTTTGCGACTCATACTTACTTTTGAGGGCAAAAGAGCTCATTTACCTTGCTTTCAATGGGCTTTTTAAGTAAATCAAACGCCTCGTATAAAACTTTATCTTTTATCTCCCCTATTTTTGATATAATTTCTCCGGTTAATCCAGATTGCAATATATCATTGATTTTTGGTTTTATTACTTCAGATTGATTTAAAACATGGTTTAAAATAGATTTCGCGATATCAACGCCGGCCGGCACCGCATTGCCTCCGCTTTTAACAGAAATTGATTTTTCAGTATTAAAAACAAAATATGATGCAAAAATCGCTAAAATTATTGCCAAAATTATTAACATTTTCATTAACAGCAGTGTAGCATATTTTATCGCAAAAGATAATCCAATGGATTAACCGAACCGCCAAGCGGCAAAAGACCAAACCAGCGATTTTGGACGCTAAAAGTATTGGTGGAGTAAACCGTAAAGTGTAAATGAGGACCTGTTACAAAGCCGCTTGAGCCTTCATAGCCGATTATTTGGCCTTGGTGAACGTATTCGCCAACAGTAACTGTTTTCGCGGAAAAATGAGCATAAAGCGTTGTTAAACCGTTGTTGTGCCGAATAGCCAACCACTTGCCATACGCGTAGCGGCCATTGTCTCCAGAAGCGACAATTGTGCCGTCAAGCGACGCTCTTATGGGAGCTCCGTATTCAAGAGCAATATCAATGCCATTATGAAATTTGTAGGCATCATTATAAAAACCTGTTATAGAAGTTGGTCCATACCCTTGGGTCAATCTCCCTAAAAACGGCCAAGCCAATTCGCCGGGCCGCGCCGGCGGCACTCCGGTAACTTCCCCGCGCAGTTTGCTTTCCAGTTCCAGTATTTCTTTTTGAATTTGCGCTTGCCTTATCTGAATTTGGGAAATAATTTTTTGATATTCGGCTTCCTGGTTTTTTGTTTCTTTAAGCAGAGTATTTTTTTCCTGTTTTTGGTTTTCTACCAAGCGGTTTTTTGATTGCAATTCGTTTTTAAAATCAGTAAGGTCTTCTTTTATTTTCTTCTGTCCGAAAAGCAAATTAGTGAGTTCCAATCTATCGTGAGCGAGAATTTTATAATCACTGTAAAGACTGTTGGCGACATTGGCAAGATATTCGCTCTGATTCAAAAAAATGGAAATCCTTTCGCTTTTAATGAAGCTCGCCAAAAACCCGCGATCATCGGCATATGCTAAAAACCTTAAAGAGCGCGCCATTGCCGCCTGGCGCTCTTTTATTTTTTGTTCTTTTTCGTTTATTTTCCGGGAGTATAACTTGATATTTGCTTCACTTTTATAAATCTTTGCCTGCGTTATCTTTAAACCAGTTTTAAGACTATTTATTTGCAATTCTATCAAAGCAATCTGGCCTTTCAGGGCATTTGACCGGCTTTTATTTTTTGAGATCGCGTCTTTATATTTATTAAGTTCCGCCTCTAACTTTTTTATTTCCGTTTCTTTGGACTTTATTTGCTCTAACAGAATCGCGTCATTGCCTACTTCGGCAAAAGAAATTCTGCCTATGACCAAAAATAGAATTATAAAAATAATTATAAAGCGCCGTTTCATAAATTTTAAAATTCTGCCAAACGTTACGCTAATTTTTTAATAGCCGCTTCAACGCGCTTTATGCTTTCTTGTTTACCTAAAATCTCAAGCACTTCAAAAGGCCTCGGAGATTTTTCAAGACCCGTAAGAGCCACTCTAAGCGGCCAAAGCAATCGGCCCTTATCTTTGTTTTTGGCTCTCTCGGCTTCTTTTAATAAAATTATTTCCAGATTTTCGCGATTAAAATCAGTTTCACTAATCAGAGAGATAGTATCAAAAGATACTTTTAGGGAATTAACAATGTCCTTAAAGAGCATATCTCTCCAAATCAAGAGTTCCGGTTGGTATACCGGAATTTTAAAAAAATACGCCATCCTCTCCCCCGCCTCGCCAAGTTTTTTAATCCGTGATTGTTCCAGCGCGACGACTTTTTTAATATACTCAAAATCATAATTATTTTTTTCTATCAGTTCCGCCGCAATGAGATATGGGATTATTTTTTTTGTAAGTTCATCCAAACTAAGCTGTCGCAAATAATGGCCATTTAACCAGTCCAGCTTTAGAGAATTGAAAATCGCTCCGCCTTTCTGAACCTTGTTTAAATCAAACCCTTTAACCAGCTCCATTAAAGTAAATATTTCTTTTTCGTTTCCCGGGTTCCACCCTAAAAGCGCTAAAAAATTTATGAGCGTCTCTGGAAGATAGCCCGCCTCTCGATATTCCATCACCGAGACAGCGCCATGGCGTTTTGAAAGTTTTGACTTGTCTGTCCCTAAGATAAGCGGTAAATGGGCGTAATTTGGCACGGGAATGTTTAATGCTCTTTGGATTAAAATTTGCTTCGGTGTGTTGGAAATGTGATCTTCGCCGCGGATGACATGGGAAATTTTCATTTCATAATCGTCGATAACCACGGCAAAATTATAAAGCGGCTGAAATTCTCTCTTTCCTAACGCTTTTGCCAAGCTGAAATCGCCGCCTAAAGTATTGGAATTAAAACTAATTTTTCCTCGAATTAAATCCGTGAAAGAAATTTCGAAGTCGGGCGGCGTTTTAAAACGAACAATCCCCCCTTCTTTCGTAATCCGCCGCACTGCATCATCAGCAGGTAATTTTCTGAATTCGCAATAGTGAGCCGGATTTTTTTTAATTTTAATTTGTTCTTCGTATTCTTTATCTAAAAATTCCTTGCTATGAAAACAATAAAACGCGCTGCCGCCGTCAATAAGTTTGTTTAAATAGCTGATATATAAGCCCAGCCGCTCGCTTTGGCGGTACGGTCCGTAAGAACCACCAATTTCTATACCTTCGTCCCAATTTAAGCCCAGCCACTTAATACTTTCCAAAATATCTTTTTCGTATTCCGGTTTTGAACGTTCTAAATCCGTATCTTCAATGCGCAGAATGAATTTTCCGCCATTGACTTTGGCAAATAAAAAATTAAAAAGAGTGGTTCTTGCCGAACCAATATGAAACGGACCCGTAGGACTCGGCGCAAATCTGACTCTTATCTTATTATTTTTTCCGCTAAAGGCGAATCCGCCTTTAGCGGAAAATAAGGATTTTAGAAAATTCATCTTGGAATCAAATTTAATAATGCTTGAGCAATTAATTTTGCCGCTTCAGGCGTGGCGAATGCCTTGGCGAGTTGTTCCATTTTTTTCTTTTTTTCCGGATTGTTTAATATTGAGGCAATTACCGAAAGCGCAAGATTCGGCGTTAAGTTAGCTTCTTCAATAATTTCAGCTCTTCCTTCACCCTTAAAAATATAAGCGTTGTGGCGGGCATGATCGTTTGGAGAATCGGTAATGGGAATTAAAATACTGGCACGGCCTGCGGCGGCGATCTCAAAAATAGAGCCGGCGCCGCTTCGAGAAATTATTATATCCGCTGAATGCACCGCGGCCACGTATTCCGGTTCAACCAAAAAATTTACCGGATGATAAGAAATGAGTTCTTCTCCATTTACGCCTTCTAAAACTACCCGCGATTCGTTAAAAACGCTATTATAATTTTCATCACCGGTCTGATGAATAACCTCGAACATTTCAAGCAATTTGGGCAATATATCTAAAATAATATTATTTATTTTTTGAGCTCCTTGAGAACCTCCTAAAATTAATATCACTGGTTTTTTTGTTGATAGATGCAGAAGAGCATGTTCTTTTATAGGGTCTGGCGGAGCAAAAAACGCGTCCCTTACCGCCTCGCCGGTAAAATAAGTTTTGCCCTTGGGAAAATACCGAGCGGCTTCGCTAAAAGAAACAGCGATAAAAGTGGCAAAAGGAGATAATAAACGATTGGCAAAACCTGGCGCGCTGTCCGATTCGTGAAGAACTATCGGTATTCTATAAAGCCAGCCAGCCAAAACAGTTGATACGCTTCCGTAACCGCCCTTGCTAAAAATAACATCAGGCATTACTAACCAAACTTTCCAAAGTGCTTGCGCAAATCCTATAAGCATTCTAAACAAGTCAATAAAATTTCTAAAAGAAAAATATCGCCGCCACTTGCCTGTTAGTAAAACCGCGTAATGAAAATTCATCTCCTCTCTTTCTAAACTGCTTTCAAGAAACAGATCGGGGCCAAAATAATAAATTTCTGTTTCCCCGTAATTCTCGGTTTTTGAAAGCTCAACTATTTTTCTCGCGACGGCAACAAGCGGAAAAAGATGCCCGCCAGTTCCGCCTCCCGTTATTATTATTCTAATCATATATATCTTGATATGTTAGCTATAATACCAGCCCCCGCGAGATTAACAACCAGCGCCGAACTGCCATAACTGATAAAAGGCAATGGTACGCCGGTTAAAGGAATGATTCCCGATATTGCCGCGATATTTATAAAACTTTGAATTATAATGTATGATGTAATGCCTACTACAAGCAATTTTGGAAAATATTCACTACTTTTAAAAGCAATTCTAAAACTAAAAATTATAAATAAAAAATAAAGCAATAAAGCAAAACTTACGCCGAAAAGACCCATTTTTTCCGCTAAAACCGCGAAAATTGAATCACCGATAGTTTCTGGCAAATAAGTTGAAACCAAATTTTGATTTACGCCAATGCCTCCAGCACCCCCTACCCCTATTGAAGTTAGGGCCTGATTAATTTGGTATGACGCGCCTCTGATATCGTCTTGAGGATTGAGAAATGTCCTTAACCTTTCCGTTCCGTAGGGCTTTAAAAAAATAAAAATTGAAAATAACATTATACCGCCCAAGCCAATAATAATTAAATGGCGAAATCGCCCTCCGGCTATAAAATAAGTGGCGGCAGCCGATAAGGCAATTATACTAAAAGTTCCCATATTCGGCTGCAGAAAAAGTAAAAAACCGATAATACTAATGATTATCAAAAATGGCAAAAGACCGGAATTAAATTTTTGCAATTTCCCGCGGCGCGAATCAAACCATGAAGCCAAATATACTAAAAATGATAATTTAAGAAGCTCGCTTGGCTGAAAAGACATAAAGCCGAGATTAAGCCAGCGCGTTGAATCACTGTGAGATAATCCTAAATTAGGAAAAAAAACCAGAATAAGAAGACCGATAGAAAAAATTAAAAAAATAAAGCTATATTTTTTAAGCGACTCAAGCGGTATTTTTAAAAAAATAAAAAAACTTATAATACCCACCAGTACTCCCTTTAAAAGTTGTTCTTTTAAGTAATAATTGGGATCGCTCCATTTTTTTTCTCCAACAACAAATGAAGCCGAGGAAAGAATAAAAAGACCAAAAATTAAAAGCGATATTACAATCGCGAGAAAGCGCCAATCAATATTTTTAGGTTTTATTTTTTTAAAATTCATCTCAATATTTGTCCCGAACTCTGGTTTGTAATTTTCCCCAGAGATAACGCGATTTGTCCGTTAATAATAACCGAATGAATGCCCTGCGCGTATTGAAAAGGATTTTCAAACGAAGCTAAATCTTTTATTGTATCGGGATTAAAAATCGTAATATCGGCAAAAAATCCCTGACGGATTATACCTCTATAGGGCAGTCCAATTTTAAGGGCCGGCAAGGCGGTCATCTTCTTTATGGCTTCTTCTAAACTAATAATACTTTTTTCACGAACGTAACTACTCAAAACTCTTGGGAAACAACCAAACGAACGCGGGTGGGCTAAATATCCTTCGCGAACGTCGTCTAAATTATAAGCCGCGCCGTCTGAAGCGATTATTGATAATTGGCTCTTTAATGCCTTAATAAAATTTTCCTCTGATAAACTCGGCCTAAAAACAATTAATTTGCCTTCAGCGGCAATTAAAAGATTAATGACAGCTTCTAAAACACCGACACCTTGATTTTTAGAAATCATACCGATAGTTTTACCGATAAAGGTATTATTAATATCGCCGCTCCCAATAATAACATTACCAAAATCTTTTTCTCTGCCTTTCAGTTCTTCTATGACTCTTTTTTTTAATTCCTGATTTTTTAGGTTTTCAACTAATTTCATCCGGCCCCCAATGGCAACCCAATCCGGCAACATAGTGTAAAAAACCGTGGCGGTTGAAGTGTAAGGATAAATATCAAAATTAATATTAATCCCCTCTTCCGCCACTTGCTCAATCGCTTCCAGGCTTTTATCAAATAAATTCCAATTTTCCTTGCCAACAGACTTTAAATGCGATATTTCAATATTGGTTTTATTTTTTTTAGCCGTGTCAATTACTTCTAAAACGCTTTCGTAAAGTTTTTCTCCTTCATCTCTTAAATGTGAGCTGTATATTTTTTCCGGCCCAAGAACAGAAACAAGCGAGACGATCTCATCTTCGGTTGCTGATTTGGCGTGAGAATAAACAAGTCCGGTTGAAAGACCGAGAGCTCCTTCGGCCAAAGCTCCCGCGAGCATGTGTTTCATCTGAGCCAGCTCTTTTTCGGTCAGTTCTCGAAACTCGTCGCCAACGATATCGCGCCGTAAAGTAGCATGGCCTATCAGCGTTCCAAAATTTAGCATCATTTTTTTTCTTTTTAATTCCGTGAAAAAATCGGAAAGCGTAAGCCAATTGACGTTAATTTTTTTTATGTCCGCCCACTTTTGAATTGTGGCGATAATATTGCCGGTTGTAAGCGGCGCTAAAGACGAGCCGCAGTTGCCTCCAATAATGGTGGTAACGCCTTGATACAAAAAACTTTCCATATTCGGATGGTTGAACAAAGCCCAGTGCCTGTCTGAAGCGTTATTTATATCAATAAATCCCGGCGAAACATATTGGCCAGTGGCGTCAATTACGGTTTTAGCGCCGGGTTCGCCTAAAAATCCAATTTTCTCTATCTTGCCGTCTTTTATCGCGATATCAGCGTGATACGCCGGCGTCCCCACACCATCAACTACAATTCCATTTTTAATTAAAATATCTAAAGCCATTATTAACAGTATATCAAAAAATCAGATAAACAAAAAATATTCCACTATCTGCTACTTCCCTAGTAAACCAATAATTAAACCAATGGTGGCGGTGACGGCGGAAATAATCCAGAAGCGCATTGTAACTTTTGTTTCCGGCCAGCCAATGGCTTCAAAGTGATGATGAATCGGAGTTGATAAAAAAATCTTTTTACCGCGAAATTTTTTTGATAATACCTGAACAATCACCGAACCGGATTCTAAAACCAAAATAAAAGCAATAAGCGGCAAAAGCATGGCTGCATTGGTAAGCATCGCCACTATGCCCAAAGTAACGCCAAGCGACATCGCGCCGGTGTCTCCCATAAAAAATCGCGCCGGATAAATGTTAAACCAAAGAAAAGCCAAAAGAGCGCCAACGATAACGCCGGTAAAGGCCGCCAAATCGTAATGTCCCTGGGTAAAAGCCAGAGATCCGAGAGCAGCGAAAGCAAACAAGAGCACTCCTCCTACTAGCCCGTCTAAACCATCGGTTTCGTTTGTTGAAAACGCCGTCGCTACAATTATAAAAATAAAAATCGGAATATACCACAAGCCAACGCTGAAATTACCTAAAAACGGCACGTAAAAAATGTTCCATCCAAGTTTAAAATAAAACCAGTATGCGCCAATCGCGGCAATAATGGTGTAAAGTATAATTTTATGTTTCACTCCCAATCCGCCGCCTTTTGGACCTGTTCTAAAAACTCCCAATAAATCGTCGGCAAATCCCAATATTGCCGAAAAAACCAACGCGCCTAAAGGCAAAAAAGTTTGTGAACGGCTTAAAAAATTAAATCGGCTGAAAATGCCGTCAAAAAATAAAGAAAGCAGCCAGAAACCGACAGCTAAAACCAGCGTTGTGCCCCAAATCAAAATCCCGCCCATTGTTGGTGTGCCTTCTTTACTGCCGTGAATTTTGGCAAAAATCGGCGCGCCTTCAGTTCTAATTTGTTTGCCAAGCCGATATTTGAATAAAAAGTGAGTTAAAAGAGGTGTTAAAAAAAACGCCGTTAAAAACGATATGAAAGTTAAAATTAAAAGACGCGTTATTTCCGGCATGTCGATTATTTTTAAAAAATATACGCTAATTTAATCCACTGAATTAATTTTTCCGATTCGCCAAAACGATCGGATGATCCCAAAACCACCGTTATAACGTTTTCCTTGCCGCCAAAATTTAATCCGGAAATCAAAAGTATAAGCGAACCGCCGGCCTTATCGGTATATCCGGTCTTGCCGGCCACAACCTCGCTTATTCGCCCCAAAAGTTCATTAGTATTTTTAAGACGGTGTTCAATTTTTCCGTCACTAGAATAGACTACCATATTTTTTGTTTTTAAAATATCCAATATTTCCGGATGAAAACTTATAAGATAAGCGAAAATTTTTCCAATATCAAGCGCGGAAGAATAATTTCCGTCTTCATCCAATCCGTCGGCATTTACAAACCGGGTATTTTTAAGACCAAGGTCTTTGGTTTTTTCGTTCATCAGCGAAGTAAAACCTACTCTATGATCCGCCAGCGCCGCGGCCGCGTCATTTGAAGAATCAATAAGCATTATAGCCAGAAGTGACCTAATCTCTATTTCTTCACCGGATCGCAAACCCCCTTGTATTCCTTCCCGCTCCACATTATTTTTTGATATTTTTATCACATCGTTTAAATTGTAATTTTCCAAAACGACTATCGCCGTCATAAGTTTAGTGAGAGAAGCAATTGGCCTTTTAACCTCCATATTTTTATTATAATAAATTCTTCCGCCGTCTTGCCTCATGGCAACAGCTGCTTCCGCTTGAATTTCTAACGCCGGCGCCGACCAATTTCTTTTTGGCAAAACATTTTCCGAGTCGTCAAAGACAACTAACTTTAGCGGTACAAAATCTGTAAGTGTCGATGGCGTTCCTTTAATCTGAAATTTCGGCCCCTCTTCCTTATTTATAGGAGTGTCTTTAAAGGGCGCGCCAAAAATCCAAATAAAAAAAGCCGCGGCAATAATAACTGACATTTTAAAATAAAATTTTTCAGCGGAATCCATTTAAGTGTTATCGATTTTAACTTCTTCTCCTGTAAAATTTGGTAAATCTTCAATTCTGCTCAAGCCGATGTGTTTTAAAAAATCAAAAGTTACTTTATAAATATAAGAGCGGCAGTCTTCAGGATTGTTTTTTTTCTCTATAAGGCCGCGAATGGATAGGTTTTGCAAAATAAAACTGCAGTTTACGCCGCGAAGATTCTCTATTGTCACCCGGCTTATCGGTCCGCGATAAGCGATAATAGCGAGAGTCTCCAGAGCGGCTTGCGACAAATCTTCTTCAAAATCACTTTTAACAAGTTTTTTAATGATTTGCGCGGAATTGGGAGCGGACGCAAGCTGAACTTTATTTTCTAAAAAAACCAGCCGAAAACCGCGATTATTTTTTTCATAATCTTCCGAAAGATCCTGTAGAGATTTTAAAATGTCGATTTCCGGAATTTCTAAAATATCGGCCAATTTTTTAATGGCCACCGGATGACCGGCGGTAAATAATAAACTTTCTATTTGCGCCTTTAAATCCATATGTTTACCCTGATTTTTTAATTTTTATATCGCCAAATAATTTATCTTGCGATATTTCTAAAGTTCGGTTTCTAAAAAGCATAAGCATTGCTAAAAAAGTCAGTATAACATCAATTTTAGCTTTTACTCCCAAAGAAATATCGGCAAACGATGTTTCAATTGCCATTCCTATTCTTTCTGTCAGTTCCTTGAGTTTTTCTTCAATTGTCATTACTCTCACCAAGCTCTGCTCTTCAAGTTTTAGAGCTTGCGGCAAAGTTTTTATAAAGGCCTCGTAAATTTTGGAAAGTTCTTCGGAAGAAATATTTTTTGGCGGGTAAAAAATGGTTCGACTTTGCTCATTATAAACTGCGGGAAGATTTAAAAAATATTCGCGGGAAAAATACGACGCGCGGTCTTTGGCAAAATGTCCAAGTTCCCGACCCAACGCTCGGAACTTCTGATAAATTTTAAGCCGCTCTTCCAGGTCCTTAATATCGCCTTCTTCCTCATTACTTAGAACCAGATTGGGAAGAAGCGAGCGCGATTTTATCAAAATCAACCGACTGGCCACCACCAGAAAATCTGCGAGAATTCTTTGATATTCGGATGATGATTTCATATTTTCATTTAATTCCGGAGTATTTTCAAGTTTTTTAAGATATTCTAAAAACTGATTGGCAACTTGGCTTAAAGAAATCTCGCTTATGGCGAGCTTTTTTTCTTCAATAATAGAAAGCAAAAGATCAAGCGGCCCCGAAAATTTTTCTAAATTAACCCGATAAGTCATTTTTTAATATCAATATGAAGCTCTTTAAGTTGAGTTTTATTTATTTCACTTGGAGCGCCCATAAGTAAATCGCGGTCGTCGCCGGTTTTGGGAAACGCCATCACTTCACGAATTGACCGCTCGTTCATTAAAATCATCATCAACCGATCAAGGCCCAAGGCAATGCCGCCATGGGGCGGAGCGCCGTATTCAAAAGCTTTAAGCATATGGCCGAAGCGGGCTTCAATATCTTTCGCTTCAACTCCCAAAATTTTAAAAATCTTATTCTGCAGCTCCCTGTTGTGGATTCTGATACTGCCGCCGCCGATTTCATAGCCGTTTAAAACCAAATCATAAGCCTTGGCTTTAAGTTTTTCGGGATGGGCCATGTCCAATTCTGCGGGCTTGCCCGCCTTCGCTAAAGCTACGGCGGGCGCAGTAAACGGATGATGCGAAGAAACCCATTTTTTTTCGGTTTTTGAATATTCCAAAAGCGGCATATTTACAACCCAGGCAAAAGCCAATTCATTTGGATTATTTTTATCTTCGCGCAAATCCGGCTTATCGGAATTGTATTTTGCTATTGTTTCATCATAATCCAAGCGGGGAAACGGATTTTTAGAGATTTTATAATCCGGGAAAATATCTTCAACAAGTTTAATCATTGTCTTTTCAATTAAATCCAAAACGTCGTCTTCTTCAACAAAACTCATTTCAACATCAAGCTGGGTAAATTCCGGCTGGCGGTCTCCCC
>CAZKLP010000005.1:0-35391 GCA_964553885.1 uncultured Candidatus Saccharibacteria bacterium | reverse complement strand
TAACCGCGAAATGTCAATCCGCCACATTAAAAAATACTGCGCCTTAGATGAAACGACGGAAAAAATGATGAAAAACGCGGTCAGCCAAATGGGCTTTTCAACCCGCACCTACCACCGCTTGCTAAAAATCTCCCGCACCATCGCCGATTTAGACAGCTCCCAAAACATAAAACCCAACCATTTAGCCGAGGCCTTGCAGTATAGGCCGAGAGAGGAAGTGTAGTCATCAACGAATAGCGAATTTTATTGCGAATCAGCGAATGAACTTGCTAACGAATAACGAATTCGTTACGAATAAATATATGAATAATCTGTACCAAAAAATTTACAAGGATCTTGTTGGGCATGAAAATAAAAAAGCGGCTGAAATAGATAAGAGATATCACAAGTACGATGGGTATCGTTCATTAGGAATAAAAGCTGGCGCGCTTGATAAGTTGCTTAAGCGGTACAAGGCGGAAATTAGGAAATTATCCTGCCAGGAGACATTTATGCTTGCACAAATACTTTACAAAAATAAAATCGAGGATATGATTTTGGCAGGAAATTTTGTGTTGCAAAACAAGATGGACTGTATTGGAAAATCTCAGTTATTATTTTTGGATAAAGCTCTTGATAACTTCCATAGCTGGTCAACAATAGACGATTTTTGTATTGATGTCTTGCAACCAATTCTTTTGAAATATCCTGATAATACGCTCCGCTTTCTCAAAAAATGGAATCAATCAAAAAATATGTGGAAACGCCGAGCGAGTGTTGTCGCTTTTGTTAGAAAAATAGGAGAAAGTGGCAAATTCACGGATGTAGTTTTAAAATTGTGCGGCAATCTAATTTACGATAAGGAGGATTTAGTCAGAAAAGGGGTCGGCTGGGCACTCAAAGATAATATGCGGGGCAATAAAGAAAAGGTTTTTGCTTATATTAAAAATCTGAGAAAAAAGAAAACAAGTTCAACAATAACGCTTTACGCTATAAGAGATCTAAAAGATGTAGAAAGAAAGAAAATATTAAATACCTAAACCAGAGTTAAAACGCGACGATTTAATCTATCCCGAGTTAAGCTATAAAATTATTGGCTGCGCTTTTGATGTTCATAATAGTTTGGGCAGTGGACATCATGAGAAATATTATCAGAGAGCATTGGCGGAAGCGTTTAAAGAGAAAGGAATTAAAATTATTGAACAAGTCTTTTGTCCTATAATATTTAATGAAAAAGTGGTTGCCAAAAACTTTTTTGATTTTCTAATTGATGGCAAATTAATAGTAGAGATTAAGAAAGGCAACAACTTTTCAAAAAGGCACATTGATCAAGTTCTGGATTATTTGAAAACTAGCAAATTAAAACTTGCCATTTTGATAAATTTTGGACTAAATGGAGTTAGTTTTAGAAGAATCGTGAATTTTGATTCGTGAAAAATTCGTTATTCGTTGATATCACCTCGCGAAAGGTTGCGCGGCGCCGCGGACTCCAAAGTGTAAATGGCAACCGGTGGAATTGCCGGCGCCCGGCGTTCTCGGATAACCGCCCATAAATGCAATAATACTACCCTGGTTAACATATTGGCCCGCGTTAACAAGAATGGTTTTTAGATGAGAATATAAAGTGGTAACGCCGTTGGGATGTAAAATTATAATATAGTTGCCATAGCCGCTATTGGCCCACCTGGCGGCACTTTGGGTCGGGTAAGTCGCGGTAACAACACCGGAAGCCGCCGCAAAGACCGGAATATCTTCATACAAACAATCATCGCCTCTTGAAATATCAACCGCGTTATATGAGTGAAGGCGACCCTGATTAAATCCTGAAGTGGGAAAAATAAAATAACCGTCAAGAGAAGGGCCATAATAAGGAGCGGACCTCGGCGCCGGGCGAGGCAGATCAACAGTAGGAACCGTAATCGGATTCTGGTTTTGAAGCAGTGAATCCTCTCCGGTTATGAGAAGATTATCAAATTCACTATCTTCAAAAATTCCAGAGCCGTTGCCAGCATTAACCGTAAAAACACCTAGGGCCGATTGAATAAAAGAGTTATCTTTTGGCGGTTCAGGCTTCGGCGCCGAAACAATTTCGGTAAATTCGCCACCGATGTTAGAATCGGAGTTTAAGTAAGTTCCCAACCGGTTTTTCAAGTCGCCTGGATTTGCCGAATTTAACGTTAAAACCGAAAAAGACACCAAAAACAAAGATACCCAGAAGGGGTACTGTTTGGTTAAAATCGAAATTTGTCTTAAAATGTGATAAATAAGCCAAAATTAAGGGTAAATCCTACATAAAATCAAACGGCATTATTTTAATCGTACCAGTGACAAACTGAGCGGTCAAGACAGTTATCCCCAATTAAAAATCTCTTGTTTTTAGGCAAGAGATTTTTAATTATCTGTGGTCATAAGGTTAGGCGGCAGTTTCTTCTTTTTCTTCAGTCATTTCAACGTTACAGGTAGGACAGTCCCCGGGCTGGTCTGAAGTATGACCACATTTTGGACATTTATAAGCCATATATTTCTTACTGATTACATTTTTAAAATTGACACGACGGCCTACGACTATTACCGCTTGATTAATATTAGCATTACATGATGGATTTTGCAACAAGCCCAATAATCAAAATACCAAAGAAGTTGAATAAAAAAGAAAGCGGAATAAAAAGCAGTGTTTTTATTTTTAAAAAACCTAAGAGACTTATTCCCAATTCATCTGGAAGCGGAGAAGATATAATAAGCCCTCCGATTAAAAATGTTAGCCATCTGAAAAGTTTAAGTCTAAATAATGATTTCAAACGAGCTTTACTATTTTTAGTGTTTATTAAAGCCATAAGATGTTCTGAAAATCTATCCCTAACAAACCGAAAAATAATAAAATCTCCCACAACTGCTCCCAAACCGCCGAAAAATGCGGTTAAAAGAACCGAATTAGCTTGCGCTATTTCACCAAAAGTTATTATTGCCGGCGCGACAGTAAAAATAGAAGTAAAAAATATGCCCGCAATGAAACTTCCGATTATTTCTAATTCTTTCGTTGAAGTCAGAATTGTTGCCAGAGCCCGGGTTTGAATTAATAAAACAGCAACTATTATGCTTAACAAAACAATTGCCATATCCTTAATTAAATTATTTTTGTAATAATTCATCTAAATCTCAACTTAAATTTGCCCGTTTTATAAAAAATCGCTCCATAAGCTGGCTTCCAATAATCGCTCCGCCAAGAACAACAAGATATATCAAAAGTAGAGACGAAAATTCAACCGGCAATTTGCGCAACATCCCCAAAATAAAGGCGGAGTACCAGGAGACCACAGAAATCGCTCCAAGCGCAAAAGCAATTTTCCGTTCATGATGAAGTTCGCCGGGTTGGTGTTCGTGTTTTTCTCCAAAGGAGATTTTAACCAATTTTGGAGCAATCAGAAGATTCAAAAACGCCCCGTTTACGATAATTACAGCGGCCACAATCATCTTAACCAAAAATTTGGCCGATTGATTTAATTCTTGGGCTTCCGGCAAATAAAGCCCAAGGCCGGTAAGAATTAGAAGCGCTAGCGCAAACCATATTACCTGTGAGAGTGTGCGCATCACATCGGCTTCCCACTCGGATATTCGAAAATCCTTTAAGAATTTAAAAAAGAAGATATCGGTAATCGTAGCGCCGCCAAGTCCAAGCGCAACCCCCAAGATATGCCCAACGACAATGAGTTCGTGATAGCGGCCAAGAAGAACAATAAACGAAAATTTGGAAACCGAAAGCGCGATCGCAAAAATAATAGCGCAGAGCCCGGCGGACATAAGGCACCAGGTGCACCATTGCTTGAGCGCGAATGCCTGGATAAAAGTAAGGTAGAGCGTAAATAAAAAAGCCGCGGTGGTGAGCGCAAGAATGCCAAATACTATAAGCGGCAAAGCAAGCGCCGGAATCACCAAAAACAACACATAACTCGTCATTACCAACCCGTAGTACAAAAGGCCTAAAATTTCAACGGGAATTCCAAAAAAACGAGAATACTCGCTGTAGATTACCGCGTCGCAGTCGGAATTAAGCGGACAAGTCATTTTTTCGTGCGAACCCTTTTTGTGGCGAATATAAAAAGCAAGAAGAAACCCTCCAAAAGCCGCGAAAATTAAAATAATGTACCAGATGTTGTTCATTTAAATAAACTTAATAATTTTTTTGCGAAAAAGCCATTTGCCGAATTCAACCGCTGAAATATTGAGAAGTCCTACGCCGGCAACTCCCAATAACCAAACGGGCGGAAGCGGACTTGTGTTGAAAATTTGCTGGAGCCATGGAATATATATTGCCGCGATAATTGAGAGAAGGCCAATACTAACGCCGATTGTTAGCGGCCTATTAGAAAGAGGATTATAACTCAAAATACTTTTTCCCAAACTGCGAAGCGAAAAAGCCAAAAGAAGCGCGTAGCTCGCGAAAGAAGCAAAAATAAAAGTCCGCGTTAATTCTTCGGCGAATCCTATTTTCAGCAAAACAAGATACAAAATAAAAAGGAAGGCGCTGCTTAAAACTCCGATAATCAAAATGAAAAATTTCATTTCTCTGTCAAATAAATTTTTATGTAATTTATGAGGACGATTTCCTGGGTCATCAACGCTGTCTTCAAAAGCAAACGCGATAGCGGGAAAACTATCGGAAAAAAGATTAACAAAAAGAATTTGAAGAGCGTTTATTGGCATAGCGATTCCTAAAATTAGAGCGCCTCCAATTAAGCATAATTCATCAAATGAGCTGGAAAGAAGATAAATAATAACTTTGCGGATATTGCGTAAAATTCTTCTTCCCTCTTTAATAGCAACTACAATTGTTTCAAAATTATCATCTAAAACTACAAGATCGGCTGCGCTTTTAGCCACATCGGTGCCCGAACCGACGGCAACGCCAATGTCGGCAGTATGAAGCGCCGGCGCGTCGTTTATGCCGTCGCCGGTTACCGCGACCACCTCTCCTCTTTCCTGATAGAGTTTGGCAATCATTACTTTTTGTTCCGGCGTTACGCGAGCGTATAAGGTCGCCTCCCGAGAGCGCGCTTCAAGTTCTTCTTTAGTCAGATACATAATGTCGTCGCCGGTAATCACCGCTCCTTTGCCATCAACCAAGCCCAATTCTCGCGCGACCGCTTCAGCCGTCCCGCGATGGTCTCCGGTTACAATAATAGTTTTTACGCCCGCCGCGGCAATTTCGCTGATAGCTTGTGATACATGGGGACGCAATGGATCGCGGAAAGTAATTAGTCCTTCAAAGTTAAGATTATTAAAATTCTTTTGGCGCAAAATATTTTCCTCATCCGCGCCGATAATCCGAGACGCTACTCCCAATACACGTTCCCCGGCAAAGGCTCTTTTTTCAATTTCCGCAACCACTTTTTCCTGTTCTTTTTGCGCAAGATTTGTAAAGCGCAGAATGATTTCAGGAGCTCCGAAAAGAGCAAGATGAATTCCCGCTTCGCGAGCGAAGCGAGGCGAGTGAGAGTCGGTTTTAAAAACCGTCGCGGAAAATTTATGCTTTGAGTCAAACGGCAGGCGGTCAATAATTTTTGTTTGTTCCAAAATTTTTGTAAGCAACACGCCGTTTGAAGCGGCGCCATTAACCAAAGAAACCTCAAGCGCGCGGCCCGACATCAGCCATTTTTCTGGAGTATCTTGAGGATTTTCTATAACCACATCAGTGTTAATCAACGCGTATTTTAGAAGATTGTCTTCATTCTCTATATTGCCATCTTGATAAGGCGCTATTGAGGTAAGCTCCATTTTGGCCTGCGTAAGCGTTCCGGTTTTATCGGTAAGAATAACGCTTGTTGACCCCAGTGTCTCAACGGCTAATAGCCGTCTGACAATTCCATTGCGGGTCGCAAGACGCTGCACTCCGATGGCCATAATCACGGTAAGCGCTATCGGCAATCCTTCGGGTACGGCCGAAACCGCCACGGCAACGGAAATTATAAACATCTCATAGATATCTTTGCCGAAATAAAGACCAAGACTGAAAAGCAACAATGTGAAAGTTAAAAGCGCGATTCCAACATACGTCGAAAAATATCTCACAGAACGCTCTAGAGGAGTTGATTTTCGGTCTTTTTCCGCAATTAATCCGGCAATCTTTCCGAATTCTGTTTCGCTTCCCGTCGCGGTAACTACGGCGTCGGCAAAGCCAGCCATTGCCAAAGTGCCGCTAAATATCATTGATTTTCTTTCGCCGAGCGCCGTCGCGGGAGGCAATGGGAAAATGTCTTTTTCTACCGGCAGGGATTCGCCGGTAAGAATTGATTCATCTATTTCCAAATTATTTATAAATAAAAGCCGCGCGTCGGCGGGAACGCGGTCGCCTTGCGTGATGCGAATAATATCGCCCGGCGCCAGTTCGGAAGCGTCAATTCCATGCTCCTGATTATTGCGACGAACGCGGGCGCGAACGCGAACATATGTTTTTAAAAGCTCCAGAACGGTTTCAGATTTATTTTCCTGCCAAAAACCGAAAATCGCGTTCACTATGACAGCGGCAAAAATAACACCTGTTTCTACCCATTCGCCGAGAAAAATGGTAACGGCGCCGGCAATGACCAAACTAATGATTAGCAGGCTTTGAAATTGACGCAGGGCAATCTTTATTTTAGAAGATTTTGAATATTCTTTTATTACATTTTGACCAAATATTTTAAGACGCTCTGCGGCTTCCCCGTCGTTTAAACCCGAAAGATCAGTTTTGAGCGCGCCCAAAATCTCCTTCGCATCCATAGACCAAAAAGGTTCTTTTATTGTTTCTTTATTAATTGCCATATATACTTTCAAAATACTATATTTTTACATAAATGCCTATTTTTGATTTTTTAAACGACAAACAAACCGAGGCCGTAAAGACCACTGAAGGGCCGGTTTTAATTCTGGCCGGCGCCGGTAGCGGCAAAACTAAAACCTTAACTCACAGAATTGCCAACCTATTATTGCAAGGAATCAAACCGGAAAATATTTTGGCCGTCACTTTCACCAACAAAGCCGCTGAAGAAATGCGTACCCGAGTTCAAAAATTGCTAATTACCAACTACCAACTACCAACTACCAATTTATTTATAGGGACTTTCCATAGTTTCGGCGTAAAATTTTTGCGGCAGGAAATAGAGCGGCTGGGTTATAAAAATAATTTCGTCATCTACGACGAAGACGACGCCTTTAGTTTGGTAAAAAACATCAGGACCGAACTTAATTTTCCCCAGGACAAACTTAAAGCTCCGGCGCTTCTTAATATTATTTCAAAAACCAAAAGCGAACTCAAAGAGCTTGAAGATATTTTAGCCGACGCCGACGAGCTATATAGAAGCCGGATTTTGCAATTTAGCGAACTGTACGGCCGGCGTTTAAAAGCCGCCAATGCCGTTGATTTTGATGATCTGATAGTGCTTCCGGTAAAAATTCTTAGTCAATATCCGGAAATTTTAGAAAAATATCAAAATCAATACCGATACATACTGGTTGACGAGTATCAGGACACCAATCACGCCCAATACGCCCTTATAAACCTCCTGGCTCAAAAACATAAAAATCTTTTCGCGATTGGCGACCCCGATCAGGCGATTTACGGCTGGCGGCACGCCGATTTCAGAAGTATTTTAAATTTTGAAGAAGATTATGCCGACGCGCTTGTTATCAAACTTGAAGAAAATTACCGCTCAACGAGCAATATTCTTTCGGCAGCCAATGAAATTATTTCCAAAAACACCGAACGCAAAGAAAAAAAACTTTGGACTCAAAATCCCGCCGGCAGTCAGATTGAAGTTATTGAAGCGGGCAACGAAAGAGAGGAAGCGGATTTTATAATTTTAAAAATTACGGAGCTAAACAAAAATTTAGGAGTTAGTTTAGACCAAGTAGTTGTTATGTACCGCACCAACGCCCAATCGCGGGTTTTGGAAGAGGCCTGTCTTTACGCCAATCTGCCTTATCGCGTTATCGGCGCCGTTAAATTTTATCAGCGGAAAGAAATAAAAGACATTTTGGCATATTTGCGGTTAATTCAAAACCCCGGCGATGAAATAAGCGAGAAAAGAATTACCGATATTATGGGCAAGAAAAGATTCGCCGATTTTAGAACCGATTTACCGGAACTGAGAAAACAAACCGAATTTTTGCCGCCATCAGAATTAGTTAAAATCATAATTAAAAAAACTAATTACTACGATTATCTTAATCAAAAATTTTCGGGGCTGGACGCTGAAGGTGAACCGGAGTCGGACGCGAGAATTAAAAACGTGCGGGAGTTAATCGGCTTGGCGTCTAAATATGATCCTTCGCTAACTGAAAATCAAGAATGGAGAGCGGAGTCAGCGCTTTCTGATTTTTTGGCCGAAACAGTGCTAATGCAGGAAAATCGGGACAACAATGCTTCCAAAAAATTAAATTTAATGACGCTTCACTCCGCAAAAGGATTGGAATTTGACGCTGTTTTTATAGCCGGCTGCGAAGAAAATTTGATACCGCACAGCCGGGCAATTTATTCGCTTCCAGAACTGGAAGAAGAGCGGCGGCTTTGTTACGTTGGGATGACAAGAGCTAAAAAATATTTATGGCTTTTATTCGCTAAATCACGCGGATTATGGGGCGAAAGAAACGAGGTTTTGCCTTCGCGATTTATAGTGGAACTGCCCCTACATTTAGTAAATTTCCGCTCCCTGGCTGATGATTATAACCTGCCAAAAATTGAATTGGGTTAAATTTTAATAAAAACCAAATATAATTTTCCGAAGTTTATGAAAGTGTTTTAGCATGGTTTTTCCTCAATTCCTGACTATAGTCAGGAATTGAGGAAAATAAAACGCTTTCACCCGCCCGCAACGACTTCGTCGTAGCGAAGTCGGGCGGGTCGGACAACGAAGTCGCCGCTGGGCGGCCGAGTGCACGAGGAAAATTATATTTGGTTTTTATATTCAGATAAACCAAAATCCCCGCAAAGCGGGGATTTTGGTTTATTCGGGGCCAAAGCGTTTGTATAATTTTAAGCTTCGGGATTTTAACCCCGCCAAAATTTACTATTTACTAAACTATCGATTCCGAGAACCAATAGTAAACTTTGGTGGGAGGGTGAGAAGATTTCTCTCACCCTCGGGTTCTGCTCCCCGTGGGCTCTCCATTCGCTTTTCGGCGCGAACGGGGACAAGTGCCGTTTTGCCCATGCTTTTACGCGACTGGACTTTGTCGCAACATTGGCTATTCCTGGCCAATGTCAGGGCGGCTTACTTCTGCCGCCTGTCGGCGTTGGCTTCGGCTCTACGCCAGTAGACAACACCGTTGACAACCCAATATGGGGTCATCTTGCGTTCCTTTCTCGGGGCTTTCTCCCCGCTAAAGCCCGTGGCTGGCTTCGCCTCGCCGAAAGTCGCAAAGGCGACCGAAGGCGGGCTTTTAATGTTAAAAAATTTACACGGGCTTTAGTGGAGAGGCGAGGGAGCGGCCGTTTACGGCCGAAGCCGCATCGATGCGCCCCCTCGCCAAAAGTGCGGAAAAATCCTCCTTCATCGGGTTTGGCCTCACCCCGCGCCTGGCGGGGTCTTCTTGGCCGTTTCGAGCTCTGTGGATGTCCAGAGCCCTGCGCGCCGCCGCGCACCCGATTCCTCCTTCACGTGCCGCACACACGTGGGAGTTTCCCAGGTAGTGACTACCACATGACCACCGGCGGGCAGTCACTGATAGTCCGCTGTCGCCAGGGGCGATCCTGGGATTCCCCCGCCAAGGCGGGGGAAGGAGGCGATCTTCTTGCCGAGGATTGTGAGAACAAGGGACGCTGAAAGGATATAAACTAGTTAAATAATTGGAACGGAGGAGGTACAATTGCGATATGCGATTTATTACCCCACATCCATTTGTTCCTATCCCTTATTCGCACGATCCTCGGCAGAAGGAATTAAAAGAACATAATCATTACTATGGCTACATTATATACCATAACTTAAATCTTGTCAAGTCCTTTCAACAATTTTTTGTTATAAAAACCAAAATATGGCTCATTTTAGCCATATTTTAATAACCATATTTTGTTATTTTTTATTAACTATTTTAAAAATCAACTCTGAAACTATTATTATAAATAAATCTGACATATTATCAGCCGATCGGTTCTAAAGTGGTAAGATTTGACAGATTTTTTGTTTTGGAGTATAATTAAAACAATCAAATTTTTCTTCCAATGAAAAAAGGAATGGGGAATGAGAGATGTTCTTCGGGCGAAAACCAAAATATTTCTTGCGCCTCGTGGCGCATTGTAGAGAAGGCCACTAGAGCTTCCTTAAAAATGGCTCTTTGCCTTCTTTTTTTATTTTCTGTATTTATATTTTTTAAATAAAAACGAACAAAATATGATTTTTAAAATTCTAGGTGGGGGCGAGCCGCCCCGCCGAAGGCGGGGTGGGGCTAAGGAATTTTAAAAATCATATTTTGTTCGTTTGATAAATTTATCTGTAATTATTTAAGAAACTTCCAGAGGGCCTCAAAAAATATTTTTATAGTTTGAGAAACAGCTGAATCGTCAATAATTATGCCTATGGGTTTTTTCTTGGTATTGATAAAAGCGATTTTTTCGCCGTAAATAATAATCTCGGTTTCAAATTTGTCGGCCAAAAATTTATACTCCGCTTTGCTGGATTTTTTTGAAAAAATACCGCTATTTTTGCCGCAATATATTGATTTTGAAGGAATATTATAAAGTTTCTTGATTTTTTCTTTGCACACCGAAGCCTTGGCGAAGGCGGGATCTTGAATTTTTCTTTCTAAAACATATTTTTCAACAATATCAAGCGGCAAAATTTGATACAAAAATTTGGTTTTTGTTTTTAAAATATCTTCGCGAAGAGAATTAATTCCTTCGCTTCCTTCAAAAAGGCGGACCTTCGGATGTTCGCCTCGGGATTCATATAATCTTTTCAAATCCGGCAAAATCTTTTTTAAACCGGAAAAATTTTCTTTAATTTTACGTTCTTCAATTTCAAATAAATTTGAAAGCTGTTCTGGCGATTCGGCGGTAAAAATTGTCTTTTTTCCTTTCGAAAACGCGCTGACAAGACCTTTTTTCCGCAGTTCTTCAATAATTACGTAAGTTGTCGCGCGATTAATACCGCCGTGAACCGCGATTTCCGCAGCCGGCGCTTGACCTAATTCTAAAATTGCCAGATAAACCCTTGCTTCTTTATCCGAAAGCCCCAATTTTTTAATTTCATTTTCCAAATTAGCCATGTTATTATTGTAGCACAATTTTAAAATTAAAACAAACGTATTTGAACTTATATATTTCTGTTAAAAGTTTCTGACATAATTATAAGTTGCGTGTTTAGAACCGATCGGTTGAAAACGTGCAATTGATTATTTTTACGAATAAAAATACCAATGGAATTAACAAGTAGAAGGGTTATTAGAGAATTGTTAAAAAAATACAACGCCAAGCCGGAAAAGTATCTGGGTCAGCATTTTATTTTGTCTAAAAACGCCTTAAAAAAAATGATTGACGCGGCAGAAATTAAAGAAAATAACACAATTATTGAAATCGGACCGGGACTCGGAACGCTAACGGAGAGATTGGCGAAAATCCCCCACCATTTTTCAAAGAGTGAAGGACTAAATATTATTGCTGTAGAAAAAGACCCTCTGATGATTGAAATTTTAAAAGAAACTATGGCAACTTATAAAAACATTAAAATAGTCCAAGGCGACGTCCGCCAAATATTGATGTCCGACATCAATAATATTATTGATGTCGGACATCAATATAAAGTAGTGGCGAATTTGCCGTACAACGCGGCGACTTTTTTAATCCGCCAGTGGTTAGAATCAAAAAACCCGCCACAGATGATGGTTTTGATGATTCAAAAAGAAGTGGCCCAAAGAGTTGCCGCTAAACCTCCACATTCAAATCTACTAGGAATAAGTGTTCAGTTTTATGCCGATGCGGAAATTGTTGATTACGTCAAAAAAGAATCGTTCTGGCCTAAGCCGAAAGTTAACGCCGCGATAATTAAAATTGTCCCCAAGAAAATGACAGTTTCCCAGCGATCGCTGGGAAAACAACACTTTTTTAGTATTGTTAAAGCCGGTTTTTCCCAGCCAAGAAAACAACTGATAAGCAATCTTTCAAATAAATTAAAAGTTTCAAGAAAAAAACTTATTTTAATATTTAAAGATTTAAATATTCCGGATAAAATAAGAGCTGAAAATTTAAGCTTAAACGATTGGCAAAATATCGCCTCAAAACTTATCCACAATTAAACATATTGGAATACGTTTTTATGTTATAATTTCAGTATGTTTATTACGATGACAAAAACTAAAATTATAGTCATCTGCGGGATTTTGGTTTTGTCCGTCATTATCGGTTTATTAATTAAGATATCTTTAAGAGAGCCGAGATCAAAATCTGACCAAGCGTCCGCGCCAATAAAATCGATGGTTGAATCTAATAAGTTATCATCTTTTCCTTATGAAACCAATGGGCTAACGCTGAGATTTCCGTCTGCCGTAAAAGAATTTGAAGAACTAAATATCCCCATATTGCCAATTACTAAACCTGATACCAAAGCCATTTCTAAAGAAAAATCTCCGCCGAAAAATACAACAGAATCATTTTTTAATAATATTAACAAAACCCTTCAAGTCACAGAGAAATCTTTAACGCCCAATAGCGCGTCAGCTCAGAATATTCCCACTGCAACTTCGTCTGAAATTATTCTTTCGCTGACAAAAGATCAATTCCATTTTTTGTATCCCGATAAGTTTATTGCCGGTTTGGTTAACGTTCAAAATTTGTTTATTAAAGAGTTCGACTCCTCTTATGAACCGATGCTAAAAATAGAAAATGATTCCCAAGTCCGGCTTGTTGAAGAAAAAATCGTGGCCACTCTTCTTTCAGCCAACATGATAACCAAGGATAGAGCGGAACAGTTGGTAACAACCATACGCTTCACTCTTCCCCAGTTGCAGCTTATTGATCTTGAAAAATATAATTCTTACGGCTTTTATGAATTCTTGCCGCCGCGAGCAACGCCAAAAGGACTGTTTTTAGCCGGTTTTATGAAAGCATTAGCTGACGCGCTGGCTCATAAAGCCCAGGCCGTTTGTGGTAGCTGTGAATCTAGACCCGAATGCTTCCAAGAGGGCGCAGACACTCCCGGGGTAGCTGGAAGCGAGGTGGTTACGCCTTTCTGTTATTGCACCGGCTGCCTTACTGCGCTGGGGTGCCTCTCTTTATTCAGCGGAGAGGCGGCAATTTACGATCAAAAAACCGGGATTTGCGGCGCCGGAGTTTTTGCGGACTAATTAGATAAACAATGATTAAAAAAAATTTTATAATTATATTTGCAGTACTAACCGGAGTTGCTTTCGGAGTTTTTATGTTTGGAAACGGCAAAACGACTTTTTACATAAAAAACAGCGCGCCGAGTCTTCGGGCGGCCAGTACCGACCAGAATATATATCAAGCGGAAGATAAAATCGGCGACCTGCAAAATACCATTATTCCTTCCATAAAAATTCCGGAAAACATAACTGAAAATTTCGCCGAGTTTTTGGCCAAGGAAATTATCAGTAAAAATGACCAGCCGAAAGACATTAATTCGCCGGCCGAACCGGGCCTTAATATGCCCGATATAAATAAAATCACGGAAAAATTTGTCACAAATGGCTTAAGGCAAGCTAATGAAAATATTTTAAATATTAAACAGCCGGAAATAAAAACATCGCCAAATAATAGCAAAGAAGCGATTGAGCTTTATTTAACCGAGACCCAAAAAATCATAAAAGATAACCTTAACGGCGAACCGCTTTTATCGATTCTGGAAGATATAAATAAAAACAAAGGCCAGGAAGTTGAAAAACTTCTGCCAATAATAAGCGCTCATGAAACCGCCGCTAACCAAATTGAAGAAAAAACGATGCCAAGCGATTTAAAAAATTTAATGACTGAAGAAATTCAACTTCTGCGGATAACCTCTAATATTTTGAGAGCTGTAATCAGCGCTGAAACCGACCCTTTAGGAACCATAGCCGCGATTAAACAATTTGGAGCATTGCTTGAAAACTGGGTAAATCTCCAAAATAAATCCAACGAATTTATTAAAAAGTTCAATCAAACGCGATGATAAAAACTAAATATAAAAAAATAATCGCGTTGGTTTTTATTGTTTTAATTCTATTTCCTATGGCGGCAAAAACAGCGGAGGCATCGGTCCCCGTATTTGAAATGAATCCCAAACTGCTTGGCGATACCACGATCTCTGCCACTAAAAACATCATTACGGCTCTTCAAACCGCTCTAACCGCGGGCAATACATACGCGCAACTTGCCCAAATGCTCCTTGAATGGGCGTTTATGATTGCTGTTGAGGCCTTAAGGAAAATGTTGTTAGATATGATTGTTGACCAAATTGTAGCTTGGATTCAGGGGGGAGGAACGCCAAAATTCATTACCGATTGGCCTGGATTTTTCTTAGATGCCGTTGACGCTGCCGGCGGAGTATTTTTAAAACAACTGGGGTTGGGCCTATTTTGTTCGCCGTATAATCTGGCGCTTCGAGCCGCCTTTATTCCAATTCCGCAGTTTTCCGACCGCAGCGCCTGCACCCTAAGTCAAATGGGAGTTAACATTGAAAACTTTTTAAATAATTTTAACAGCGGCGGCTGGATAGCTTGGAATGAAATGATTTTAAGGCCCCAAAATAATATCTATGGCGCTTATATTATGGCTTGGGACCAATATAATAAAGAAAGATCGACTGCCCAAAAAGTTGCCGCGGCTGAAGCCCAAGCCGGTAAAGGTTTCCTAAGCGTAAAAAACTGCATCAGGCAACATGAGGAAATAGTGGGAGAAGAAAACGGGCAACCGGTAACCATAACTGTCTGCGATCAGTATCAAACTATCACTCCTGGAGCGGTTGTCGGCGATTTGGCCGCTAAAGCCGTCGGTTCGGATATTGATTACATAGTTAACTCTCGAGATTTCGCGGCTTACGTGGCGGCTATTACCAACGCGGTGTTAAACAGAATGTTCGCCGAAGGTATTGGACTTTTGCGTATGGCATTTTCAAGCGGCAGTAGTGGCGGTAGCAGTGGAGGGGGAGGTAGTGGTGGAGTAGTAGGAGGCGCCGCTCAACAACAATGTGCTCCGTTTATCGGCACGCCATCTTACAATGAATGCATAAGCGCGGTTCAAAGCGGAACGGATATTAGAACGTTTCAGCAAGCCTATCTTATAGAACTTATTGATCAGGATCTCGTACTCCAAAATCAGCTTTTAGGAGCTAAACAAGCGACGCTGTTAATTTTAAATCAATCGCTTGATATTTTACGGCAACTTGAAGAATGTCAAGGATATCCCTATCCCGACACAATCACGGTTCAGAACAATATCGTCATTGTTACCGGCCAAATAGCCGATATCCAATCGGACATTATCGCTCTTCAGCTTAAGCAACAGCAAATCGCAGCTGTTACCGACCTGGCTGAAATTCCCGCGCTCTTCGCGGAAGTAGCGGCGGTAGTTAACCCGGCCACCACTCAAAGTTTAGTTTTTGCGGCTCAATCGGAAACCGTTCAGAAACAGCTGTATTTAGTAAATTATCAAGATCAGTTGGCGCTTTGCTCGTTGCATCAACAGGCGCTAACCCTTACTCTTTCCGCCTCTCCTCAAACAATCTTCGCGGGCGAGTCATCTTCTCTCACATGGTCAACAAATGCCATCTCTTGCGTTGCTTCGGGAAGCTGGACCGGAAATAAAGCAATATCCGGAGCTGAACTGGTTAGCCCAACCGTCACGACAACTTACGTCCTAACCTGCGTTCGCTCTTCAGAAACAATAACAAGATTGGTAAGCGTGAATGTTGAGCCGTTAACTCCTGTGAATGTTGAATAGTTAATTCCATAGCTTATGAAAAAATTTCTGATAAAAAATAAAAAAAATATTGGTTTAATCATTGTCATCATCAGCGTTGGCATTATTTTTCTGCCATTGCCGGCAAACGCCGTTTGGTATAATCCATTTACCTGGGTAGGAGAATTGGTTGCCATGAGCGCGGATACTTTGCTTTTTATTTCAAGCGTCATCAGCGCAATGTTCGGCGCGGTTTTTGGAGCCATAATTTATCTTGAAGCACAAATAATAGACTATCTGCTTTCTCCGGAAAATTTCCCAATGACCGACGCGCCAATTGTTACTATCGGTTGGGGCATTACCCGCGATCTGGCCAATATGTTCTTTATTTTAATTCTTTTAATAATTTCTTTTGCCACCGTACTGCGAATTAAATCATGGGCTATTCAACAGCTTTGGTGGAAAGTAGTAGTGGCCGCGCTTCTGATAAATTTCAGCTTGGTTATTGCCGGTTTTGTAATTGATTTTGCTCAAGTATTGACGGTATTTTTTACAAAACAAGCCCTGGGAGGCGGCGGTTTTACGACAATAACCGCCAGAATGATGTCCGCCATGCAGATTCTTAATTTTTATAATCCGGCGCCGCCCGAAGGCATAATCGCCGGCGCGACTCAGTTTGGCGCCAGCGCCCTAGCCGCTTTCGTGGGTATTATTTTAACCCTAATAGGACTGCTCACGGTCGTATTTGTTTTCGGAGCGGCGGCGATATTTTTGGTCGTAAGAATGATTTGGATTTGGTTTTTATTGATTTCCGCGCCGATTGTCTGGATGCTTTGGATTTTGCCGGCAACAAGCGGCCAGTTTTCAAAATGGTGGAACGATTTTGTAAAATGGACTTTTTTCGCGCCGATTTTCGCTTTTATGATTTTTCTCTCGCTTTCTATTTTTGACAGTACCGGTAAACTTCAAGGACACATCGGACCGGTAGCGCTCCCGGCTAACTGGACTAAGGCGGAAGCCGGCATTACGACGGCTGCCATGCCGGCGGCAATTTTCCAATTTATTTTGGCCATCGGATTAATATTCAGTTCGCTAATCGTCGCCCAAAAATTCGGAGTTTACGGCGCCGCCGCCAGCCAAAAAATGCTTACCGGCTGGGGCAATGACGCTAAAAACTTAGTTGGAAGAAAATTAAGGAGCCAGGCTTTGAGTTTTGGGGCAAAAGAAGCCGCGCCCGGAGTAGAGGCGCGCCCTGGACTTTTGGTTAGAGGGGCTCAAAAACTTGCCGCAGTGCCCGGCGGCAAATTGCTTGCCGACCAAGTATTTAAAATGACATCTAAAGAAGCCGGAACAATTGAAAACGCTCAAAAGCAATTTAGTGGTTGGACGCCAGAAGCCATTCAGGCGTACCTTCAAAAATCACCCGGCCGCATTACAAGCGCTTTTACCCAAAATCAGCAATTGGGCGCCGCTTTAGCTCTTAAAGAAAAGGGTAAGCTTGATAAAATTGATCCCGACCCGATAAGAGCTGAAGCGCGAATTAAAGAACTTGTTTCAATGGCGTCGCGCTATTCTCCCAAAGACGTTGATAAATTATTAGAAGTAGCACCCCATTTAGCGACTGAATTTAATAAAAAAACAGGAGCTATTGTCGCTAAAATAGAAAAGGCTGATAAAATTATGCTTCAATCGCTGGCGAATTCTAAAGTAGTCCTCAACCTAAATCCCAATCAACTAAGAGACATTGCACAAAAAGCTGATGATGCCAAAGTACAAAAGGTAAAAGACGTTAATGATGCGGAGTTTAGAACATTAGCCGCGCCAATTCAAACGGAACTTGATAGAATTCTTGCAATTACGAATAAAGATAGAAGAAATAGAGAACTAAACACTTTCTTAGAAAATCAGACAGCGGCAGGAACACCAAGAGACGAAGTACAGAAGCTCGAAAAGATAGCCCGCTCAAGAGCAACAACCAAATCACCGGCTTGGCAAATTTAAATTTTTAATAAAATGCCTGAATTAACAAGAGAAGAAAAAATAAAAATATTTGAAAAACTGCCCCAAAGGTTGCAGGATTTTTTGTATTCCGAAGACACGGGAGCGTTTTTACTATACCTCGGCCAAAAGTATAATCTTCCGGATGAAAAAATTTCCGCGCTTTCAAAAATTGTTGGTGATATTATTTTAAAAATAACGCCAATAACAAGTTTAGCTCAAGAGATTGTCAATAAAGTTATTCTCGACTCTCAAATAGCAATGGCAATCGCTCAAGAATTAAACAGTGAACTTCTAATCCCCGTGTTAACGCCGACTCCGGTTGTTTCTATGACTCCCGCCATGCCGGCGGCGCCTCAAATTCAATCGCCAGCCCCTTCAAGACCGGCGCCCGCGCCTTTGCCAGCACCTGCGCCAACAACACCCACTCCTGCCGCGCCAACTCCTAAAACCGACCAATACCGCGAACCAACAACGGTTCCGGAAATAATTGATTTAAGAAACCAGCCTACGGCTGGTCCGCCTCTGGCGGAAATGCCGACACCGCTTCCGATAAATCTAAAAGATTTTGCGACAGCTCCCGCGCCGGTGCCCGCTCCTTTGCCCAAGCCGATACCAAGACCGCTAACTTTCACTAAACCCATTGAACCAGCAAAATCCATACCCCTTATAGAGGCAGAGCCCCACAGAATTGCGCCGCTTCCGCCGGTTCTTGAGGAAAAGCCGATGGCCAATTTGCCGCCTGTGGTAAGTCCTTCGACTCCGCTCAGTGCAGGCAAAATCGAACCACGGCCACAATATATCATTCGGCCGCCGGGAATGGCGCCGACCGACTTGCCCCGCGACGTTTTAGATTTAAGAAAAGACAAAGGAGAATTTTAATGCAGTACCAAGTCCCCCAATTCATAGATATAGAAGACAGAATAATCGGGCCGCTAACGCTCAAGCAATTTTTGTATTTGGCTTTCGCCGCCGCCCTTCTTTTCGTGTTTTGGTTTTTATTTAAATTTTTCATCTGGATAATTATTGCCATGCCCATTGCCGCCCTGGCTTTAGCTTTAGCTTTCCTTAAAATAAATGACCGGCCGTTTATCTATTTTCTTTTAGCCGCCATACTTTATTTTATGAAACCGAAATTATATATTTTTGGCGCGGCGCAGGCAATACAGCCAAAAACTTTTCCAGAAAAACCCGAGGAATCCTCCTTCGCTGAAGCTACAGAGGACAAAAAAATTACCGTCTCAAAATTAAAAGAATTGGCGCTAAGTTTAGATACCAAAAAGTAATATGGCAGAGCAAGATAAAGTTAAAAAAGAACCGGCGACTCAAGAATTTGTAGCGGTTGATGAAATCCGCGAAGGCGTTGTTATATTAAAAAATGGCGGTTTGCGCGCCGTTTTAATGTGCGGTTCAAGAAACCTTGAACTGGAATCCATTGACAGCCGAGACGCCGTTATCAGCGCCTATGCCGATTTCATCAACTCCTTTGATTGGCCGGTCCAAATAATCATCCACTCGCGAAAGCTGGACATTAATCCGTATCTTCAGACCTTGGATGAAAAGCTTAAAACCCAGGAAAACGAACTCTTAAAAATTCAGACCGCCGAATATATAGACTTCATCCGCAATTTCGTAACCCTTACCGACATTATGGTTAAAAGATTTTATGTCGGCATTCCTTTTGACCCTATAGAATCAAGAACTGAAGGGCCGATGGAAAAACTAACTTCTCTTTTTCCTAAAAATCGGTCAAAAAATGTCTTCCCTGAAGAAAAATTTAAAGAATATAAAAGCCAACTGCTTCAGCGAGTTGAACACACGATTATTACGTTAGCCCACGTGGGCATAAAGGCCTCTCGACTAGGAACCGATGAACTAGTGGAACTATTTTATAACCTTTACAACCCCGAAGGATTGGATAAAAAAGGTATGCAACTATGACACTACCATTTTTTGAGAAAAAAGAAGAAGCAACGATTGTCGGCCCGGAACAAATTTACCAAAAAGGTCTGGCGGCTTTACATGATATTTTAGCGCCGGCCGCTTTAGAAATTAATTCCAACTATCTTCGCTTGGGGAAAAAATTCACTCAAAGTTTTTTCATTTTCAATTATCCGCGATTTCTCAATACAAATTGGTTTGCAACAATGATTAATCTTGATAAAACAATGGACATTAGTTTCTTCATCAGCCCTGTAGATACCGGAACGGCCCTTAAAAATTTAAGAAAAAAAGTGGCTCAAGTTGAATCGGAAATAAGCATGCGTGAAGATAAGGGACTAGTACGCGATCCAATGCTTGAAACTGCTTATCGCGACCTTGAGGACTTAAGAGATAAACTTCAGCAATCCAGGGAAAAACTATTTAAATTCGGGCTCTATATTACCGTTTACGCCGATTCTCCCGAAGAACTGAATAAAATTGAAATATCCATACGCTCTATTTTAGACGCTAAACTTGCCTACAGTAAACCGGCGATCTACCAGCAAGTTGAAGGTTTTAATTCTACCATGCCGATTGTTACGGATGAGCTGCAAATTAACACCACGATGAATTCCGGGCCCATTGCCGCCACTTTCCCGTTTGTTTCTTCGGATCTTACTTCCGACTCCGGCATACTTTACGGAATTAACAGGCATAATAATTCTTTAATTATTTTTGACCGGTTTTCCTTGGAAAACGCCAACACGGTAATTTTCGGCAAATCCGGCGGCGGCAAATCCTACGCCGCGAAACTGGAAATTCTTCGTTCAATGATGTTCGGCAGCGAAGTAGTCGTTGTTGATCCTGAAAGCGAATACCAATACCTTGCAGAGACCATAGGAGGCGCTTTTTTAAAAATTTCGCTGACCTCGGAAAATCATTTAAACCCATTTGATTTGCCAAAGCCCAGAGAGGAAGAAAATCCGGCCGATATTTTGCGCTCTAACATCATCAACTTGGTCGGGCTTTTAAGGATTATGCTCGGCAACCTTACACCCGAAGAAGATGCGATTATTGATTCGGCAATTACCCAAACATACGCCAGCCGAGACATCACGGCTGCTTCCGATTTTAGCAAAAACGTTATGCCGACTATGTCGGATTTAAAAACTGTTTTAGACAGCATGACTGGCGCCGAGTCGCTGTCAAAACGGCTTGAAAAATATGTTACCGGTTCTTATTCCGGCTTTCTGAATCATCCGACCAATCTTGAAATGAAAAATAAACTGGTGGTCTTTTCTATTAGAGATATGGAAGAAGAGTTGAGACCGATAGCAATGTACGTGATTTTACATTTCATTTGGAATTTGGTGAGAAGCGAACTTAAAAAAAGAGTGCTGATGGTAGATGAGGCCTGGTGGCTGATGAAGTATGACGACGGCGCCTCGTTTATGTTCGGTATCGCCAAGCGGGCCAGAAAGTATTTTCTAGGAGTAACTACCATTACTCAAGACGTGAGCGATTTTTTGGGCAGTCCTTACGGCAAACCGATTTTAACCAATTCCTCGCTTCAGTTTCTTTTCAAGCAATCGCCGACCAATATTGATATTTTGCAAAAAACTTTTAATCTAACAGATGAAGAAAAATTTCTCCTTTTGGAATCGGAAGTGGGCGAAGGTTTGTTTTTCGCCGGCCAAAAGCACGTGGCGATTAGAGTTATCGCTTCTTATACCGAGGACCAGATTATTACTTCCGATCCGGCCCAGCTCCTTCAAATAGAACAGGCAAAAAAAGAACTGGAGCGAGCGGAGGCGATGGCGCCATAGAGCTATTATTTAGTATTTAGTATTTAGTATTTAGTATTTAGTATTTAGTATTTAGTATTTAGTATTTAGTATTTAGTATTTAGTATTTAGTATTTAGTATTTAGTATTTAGTATTTAGTATTTAAAAATTATATAATATATAGGTATGGCAATAGCGGAAAAATTACAACAAAAATTAAAAAAGAAAAAGGTGGTGTTGGCGGAAAAATCAAAAGCTGCGGAAAAAAGCGAAGCGACTAAAATTGACTTCGGTGAGTGGCTGTTGCTGTTTTTGGCCTCCGGTTTTATTGATATTCTTTTTTTGATTTTAACGATTATTGGACTGATTCCTTTTGTCGGACAGGCGATTTACACTGTCGCCGCTCCATCTTTAAACTTAATAACAACATTAATTTTCTGGTTTTACCTTCAATACAAAGGAATGAGCGCTTACTGGTGGCTGGCCTTCGGCGGAGGATTGGCCGCTTTAATTCCGGTTGTTAATTGGGCCGCCTGGACAATAGCGGTTTTAATTCTCTATTTCTTAGTTAAGGCGGAAAAAATTCCATTTGCCGGCGAAGCCATTCAAAAAGTAGCTAAAGTAGCGTCAAAAGTAAAATAACATAACATACAGCTATGACAAACCAACACAGTCAAAATAAAATTCTAAGTAGGCGCGAGTCGCCCCGCAGCTGCGGGGCGAGGGCTAAGAAATTTTATTTTGGCTGTGTTGGTTGTCTGTTAGTCATTTTTATATCGTTATCCACCGTAGTTTCCGCCCAGTTTGAATTGCCGACAATTGGCGGTATTAAACCGGCAATTATTTTAAACTCCGACCCTATAACGCCGCTTCCAAATTCAACTGTTGCCGTTACCGCCAATCTTTCGGGAGTAACCGGAGCCGGCGGTTCAAATTATGTTTGGTTTTTAAATGGCGCGAGGCAAACTGAGGCCTCGGGACTTAATAAAAATATTTTTGCTTTCAGAACCGGCGCCATTGGCGCGATTTATAGAGTAAATATCAATGTTACAACTCCAAGCGGAGAAAATCTTTCCGATACCATTAATCTCACCGTTAGTGATGTTGATTTAACCTGGATCGCCAATTCCCAGGCGCCGATTTTTTACAGGGCAAAACTAATGCCGACTCAAAATTCCTTTGTTACAATTTCAGCCCTGACTTTTGTTTATCGGCCGGGAACTAAAACCCCTATAAGTTCAAATAATCTTGTATACAATTGGATAATAGACGGCAAAATGGATTTAAAAAAATCAGGCCAAAACAAGTTTTCATACTCTTTTTGGACAAGTAACTTTCCCGGCAATCCCTACGCGGTCCGGCTTGAAGTTAAAACTGAAAACGGCTCTGTTTTCTTAAATAAACATATGGTAATACCGGTTGTAAAACCGCAGGTTTTATTGTACTTTTCCGACCTTAAAACCGTCCTGCCTTTCGGCGCCGCGTTAAAAAATCTAACTACAAAACAGACAAGTCTGAATTTCATCGCCCAAACTTATTTTTTTTCTGCTCCGATAAAAAAATTAAAATGGCAGTGGTTTATAAATAACACGAAAGTGAATGGTGAAAACGAAAGGCCATGGCTCGCGACGCTAAATTTGGCCGATAATTTTTCCGGGCGGCTTTCCGCTAAAATCCAAGTTACGGCTCAAAATCCCGACAATGAATTAGAAATAGCAGAATCAACAACTAATTTGGAAATAAAATAATATGAGATACTTTATTATTATTTTTTACTCACTGCTTGCTATTTATTATTTTTTACCCTCTCCTATAGCGGCTCAATATCAACTTGAAACCGGACTTCCCGGCGTTCCCGAAGAGGGGCTTACAGCCGGCCAAGAATTACCGGAATACATAAATTATTTATTTTTATTTGGCCTAAGTATAATAACTATCGTGGCTCTGTCTCAAATGACAATCGGCGGCATAATGTATATTTTAGCCGCCGGAAACGCCGCTAAAGTGGAAGACGCCAAAGACACAATCCTTCAAGCTCTTTTTGGGCTTGGAATTTTGTTGGTTTCTTATCTATTACTGCGAACCATTAATCCCGATTTGGTTAATTTAACAAACCCTAATCTGACTCCAATTCAATTCCAATCCGTGGAACAGCCTCTAGTAGGAAATGAACAAGAAAAAGAGGGGGCACCATGCAATGAGGGAGAAGTTACAGGATCAAGTCCTAATTTTGCTATTTGCATTAATGGCCAATGGGTAAATACTTCAAATATGTTGCAATAAAATTATTTTTTATTATAATATGCCTAAAAAAACTTTTTATATAATTTTAACAGCGCTTATCGGCCTTATAATAATTGGATTGCTGATTTGGTATTTTATATTAAAACCTGGAGAGGTGGTTGCGCCGGTAAGCGATGTGGATTTTACGGTGCCAGGCCAAGTCAAAGATGGCGCTAATCTTAAAGCAATAAGCGGGGGACCAATTTTGTCTTTAAGTGAAAATAACGGAACAATCTCATTCCACGACTTTAAAGGCCAACTTTGGCAGTTTAATCAAGATGAATCAAAACCCGCGCTATCAAATAACGCGCCCGTTGAGAATTTAGCGGAAATAATTTGGCCAAAAGTTTTTTCGCCGGATGATAAAAAAATTGTTTACCAGAGGAATAACGGTTTGTTCACCAGCGACCCAAGCGGAAAAAATCAAAAAACTTTAATAAGCGATCTGAAGCTGAAAGATGTTGTTTTGAAATGGCCAAATACAAACAACATCGCGCTTGTTTCTAAACCCAGCGGCACGGTAGCCGGAAGTTTATGGTTTTTAGATGTCAGAAATTTGAACATCGGAAAAATAATTGGTGATTTTTTCGGATTAGAAGCGTTATTTTCACCCGATGGCAATAGCTTTGTTTATTCTTATGTTGACCAAAATGGCAAAAATCCGCTATTAGCCATTTATGATAAAAAAGGCAGTCAAAGAACTTTAAACAATATTTCAACTTTGACCGACAAATGCGTTTGGGCTAAAGACCTAATAAATATATATTGCGCCGTTCCAAAATCGTGGCCCGATTTTGCCATTTTGCCCGACGATTATTACAAAAACGCCTTTTCAACCAGCGATGACATCTGGAAAATCAACACCGAAACCGGCAAAAAAACACTAATTGTTGGAAATATCGGAGACATTTCAAATCTTACTGTAAGCGAGGATGAAATCGATCTCTTTTTTATAGCAAAAGAAAATCAATTTCTTTATAAATTGAATATAAAATAATTTAACTAATATATTTCACCACCACCCGGCGGTTGATGCCTTCGCCTGAACTTTCTGTTTTAATATCCGGATGAATAGCAAGCTCGGTATGAATAATTCTCCTTTCATAAGAAGACATGGCCTCTAAGGCCACTGGAGTTTTGTAAAATCTGGCGCGTCGAGCGGCTTTCTTGGCCAGTTCCCGCAGAGTTTCATTCTTAAGCTCTCTATAATTATTAATATCAAGATGAACAATAAAAATACTTCCTGCTTGTTTTTTAATTACTAAACGCAAAATATTCTCAAAATCCCTGATATTGCGCCCGTCTTCACCTATATATAAATCAGCATCATGGATAAAAACGCCGACGCTTAAAGAACCGTCGGTTGCCACTTCCACGGTTTTAACCTCAATATCAATAATTCCCGCGTGTCTCCAAAATTCGGCAATAATATTTTTAATTTCATCAATTTTTTCCATTATTTTTATTTATATATTGCTGGAAAATAGTCATTAAAGTAACGACAATCCAATATAATGGGAGAGCTGCCGGCAAAGTCCAAAAAATAATCATACTTATAACCGGCCCGAAATAAAGCATTTGTTTTGACATAATCTGGCTGAAATTAACGGTACTGAAGGGCTTGCCCTCCGTAGGCTTGGCAAATGAGGGCATAATCATTTTTGTCTGAAAATACTGTAAAACTCCGGCTACTACAGCTAATAACACACTTCGTTTTGTTAAATCAAATAAACCTAAAAAAATGATCTGAATTCCAGCCGGCGCTTGAATAAATGAATATATTGAACTAAAATCGGAATTTATACTATTTAAAAAAACTTGCCAAAGAGCTATAATAATCGGAATTTGGATAATAAGGGGAAAAATACTGGACAAAGGATTGATTTTATTTTCGGAATAAAGCGCCATAAGCGCCTTGGCCTGCGCTTCTTTATTATCTTTAAACTTTTTTTTCAATTCCTCAATTTTTGGCTGCAGAGCGGCTAAAGTTTTTTGGCTTTTAATACCTTTACTTGTTAAAGGCCAAAGTATCAAACGAATAATAATTGTCAAAACAATAATAGATATCCCCATATCATGATTGGGAATAATATTATATAAAAAAATTAAAGCGTTAAATAATGGCTTATAAAATATTTCGTTAAAAAGATAAAACATATTTCAATCCACGCTTATTATTAATTGTTTTAAATAAGCAGCTAAATCTCCATAACTAAGAGATACGGAACTTGTTTTAGGCCATATTACTATATCAAGATCGGATTTTAAATCTTTCAGCAAGGATCCACAAATTGCTCTTAAGCGCCTTTTTAAAGTATTTCTCAAGGTTGACTTCTTTAAAAGTTTAACACTGATTACAAAACCGAAGCGACTGAAATTTTTCTGATTTTTTAAAAATTTAACGCGGAAAAATTGATTTTCCGATGTTTTGCCGTTTTTAAAGATATTTTTAAAATCTTTATCGGATTGTAAGCGGTTAACTTTTGGCAACATGCCATTTTTATACCGTCAACTTAAAACGTCCTTTTTTTCGACGCCTGGCGATAACTCTTCTCCCGCCGGAACTTTTCATTCTTTTTAGAAATCCGTGTTTTTTTTTCCGCTTTTTCTTTTTTGGTTTATAAGTAATACTCATAGTAATCTTATAACATAAAAACTTGTATTGCGTCAAACATTTTAAATGATTTATTATCTTCCACAGAAAGTACACAAGTTATTAACTTTTTTGTATTTAAAAATATTTTTGAGACGATTTAATTTGATGTTATACTCAAATTAATAATTTAGAATATATTTCATAACATGGAATTATACGAACTTTGGAAAGCGGCTTTAGGAGAAATAGAACTTCAAATCTCAAAAGCAAACTATAAAACCTGGCTTATTAATACTTCAATCGTTAATAAAAAAAACGGTGTCGTTACCATTGCCGTGCCCAACAGTTTTACCAAAGAATGGCTTGAAAATAAATATCATATATTTATTTTAAGATCATTGCGTAATATTGAATCTGAAATTAAAGAGGTAACATATCAAATCAAGCCAAATTATATTAAAGAAGAACTAAAAAATAAAAAACAATTTAAAGAAGACGATCAAGTAGCCCATAAACAATTAGATTTTATTGAATTAAACGTTGATACGGAAACCAATCTTAATCCGCGCTACACTTTCAATAATTTTATCGTCGGCCCTTCCAATGAGTTAGCTCATGCCGCCGCCGTGGCTATCGCTAAAAATCTTGGAAATAAATATAATCCCTTGTTTATTTACGGAGGTGTAGGGCTTGGTAAAACCCATTTAATCCAAGCAATAGGCAACGAAGTTAAAAAAGAAAATCGTATTAAAAAAATAAGATACGTTACTTCGGAAAGATTTACTTCTGAAGTTATAACCGCCTTAAGATCCGGGTCGTTGCGGCCAAATGATATTGATGATTTTAAAAAACGTTGGAGAGAAATTGACTTACTGATTATTGACGATATTCAATTTCTTTCAGGAAAAGAAAAAACTCAAGATGTATTTTTTCATACTTTTAACGCCCTATATGACGCCGGTAAACAGATAATTATTTCTTCCGACAGGCCGCCAAAATCAATTCAAACACTGGAAGAACGGCTACGTTCGCGGTTTGAAGGCGGAATGGTTGCTGATATCGGTTATCCTGATTTAGAAACAAGAATTGCTATTTTAAAATCTAAGGCCAATGAAAAAGGTTTTGATTTTTCTTACGAAATTTTTGAATATATCGCTTTAAATATTAAGAAAAACGTCAGAGAACTTGAGGGTGCTTTAAATCGACTTATTGCTTCAAATATTAGCGATAATAAAAAAGATTTCAACTTAATAGAAGTTAAAAAAGTTCAAAACACAATAGTAAATTCACCTAAAAAATCCACAACTCTTAAAAATATTATTAAAGTAGTGACCGAATTTTACGATATAAGTGAAAAAGAATTATTAGAAAGATCAAGAAAAAAAGAAATAGTAAAACCAAGACAAATAATAATGTACCTTTTAAGAGAAGAATTAAAAAGTTCTTTTCCTTTTATTGGCCTTAAAATTGGCGGCCGCGATCACACTACGGCTATTCACGCGTGTGAAAAAATAAAAAAAGAAATAGAATTAGATCAGAATTTTAATGATGAAATAAATGTAATTCGTGAAAAACTCTATTTGGTCTAATTTTCTGTTAATTATCGGTAAATAAAAAGTAAATAACCAACTTTAAAATAATAAGTTTATAAAATAATAAACAAACTATCTATATATTACCAACAGGTATATTAACATTTTAACATAATAAATAACAGCTTGAATCAGCAATAAATAAGATTTTTCCACATATTTTTAGTTAGTAATAATAGTAATAAGTTTTAATATAAATAATTATATTAATTAATGAACGTAATTTGTCTTAAAGAAAATTTTAAAAAAAATCTGGATAATGCTTTAAGAATTATAAAATATAATTCAACATTGCCTATTTTGAATAATTTTTTATTATCAACAGAAAAAGGGATGTTGAAAATTTCTTCAACTGACTTAGAAATTGGTTTTACTTCTCTTATACCGTCAAAAATATTAAAAGATGGCAGTATAACCGTTCCGGCGCAACTTTTAAGTCAATTTGTTAATAATCTTCCTAATAAAAATATTGGTTTAGAAGTTAATGATTTAAAACTTTATTTAAGCTGTGATAATATTAAAGCATTAATTAATGGTTTAAACGCCGATGATTTTCCGATTATTCCAAAAGTAAAAAATGATTCTTTTTTAACTATAAATTCAAAAATACTAAAAAATTCTTTAAATTGTGTTATTAACTCATCTGCAACTTCCGATGCAAGGCCGGAAATTTCCAGTATTTATGTTAAAATTAGTCCCGATCAAATTAAATTTATAACTACCGATAGTTTCAGACTGGCTCATAAAACAATCTTTGTTTTATCCCAAGATATTAAGGAAAAGATAAAAATTAATATTGAAAAATCAAAAGATATTATTATTCCGATTAGAACAGCGACAGAATTATTAAGGATTTTAGGAGACCAAAATAACGATGTTAATATAACTATTGACGAAAATCAAATCCTGTTTGACTTTGATAATAATCAATTGATTTCAAGGTTAGTTGAAGGAAATTATCCCGATTATGAAGCTATTATCCCGAAGTCGTCCGAAACCAAATGTTATTTAAGCAAACACGACTTAGAAGAATCAATTAAATTATCCGGCTGTTTTTCTTCAAAATTAAATGATATTACGATTAAAACTAATTCCATAAAATCTCAGATAGAAATTTTTTCAAATAATAACGAGTATGGCAATCATCACGCGAAAATTGATTCAGAAGTTAAAGGTAAAGACGTCAGCATTGTCTTTAATTGGCGATATTTTTTAGATGGTTTGAAAAATATTGATGAAGATGAGTTAATTTTGGAATTTAATGGAGATCAAAAACCGGCTATTATTAAGCCGGCTAAAAATGCCGATTTTTTCTATATTTTAATGCCCATAAGAAACAGTTGATTTATCAGTTATTAATCAACGATCGTAATCTTTGGGAAGTTGATTATAAGCGGTCGGAAAATTGTTTAACAGCCAATTTTGAAGAGATAATTCCCAGTTTTTAAATTGAGAATCAGATTCTGGATCTCCCGGAGCCGGCCCTTGAGGATTGTTTTTATTTAACCACCAAAGAATTTCATGAATTTCCGTAAAAGATTTTTCTTCCATTAATTCCGGAGGTGTTTTTTCCGTCGCCAAAAGGCCGTTATTTTTATTAATTTTTAATTTTACCGAAATTTGATATTGGCCGCTTAAAATTGGTTTTTCGGAAATAATAGGATCAGGCTTGGTAAAAGTTTCTATGGGGGTATCTTTTAAGACTTCAATCATAAATTGATGCCAAATTGGTCCGGCCGCCATAACACCGGCGCCGCCTTTTTCTATCGGGACATTGTTATTATTTCCGGTCCAAACGCCAGCGACAAGCGATGGCGTGTAGCCGATTATCCAAGCATCTTTGGCTTTTGTTTCGTCATTTGGGTCTTGGGTTGTTCCGGTTTTTGCCGCCGCAGGCCGTTCGCCAAGGGAAAGAGAACTGTATAATCCGAACATCGGCGCCCGAGAGTTGTTATCGGATAAAATGTCGTTTATAACACGAGCAGTTTGCTCGCTTAAAACAATTTTACCGTCATCTTTATATTCTTCCAAAATTCGACCGGCTCCGTCTTCAATTTTTAAAATTCCGGTCGGTTCACGCATTGTTCCTTCATTCGCAAAAACGCCGTAAGCCGAGGTTATTTCAAGAAGTTTTACTTCGCCTGCGCCTAAAACCAATGATAATCCGTATCGCGAACGATCTTTTAAAGTGTTAATACCCATGCTTTCCGCCGTATCAATAGAATTATTTATACCGGCAAGATACATAATTTTGACCGAAGGGACATTAAGAGAGTTAGATAACGCTTGTTTTAAAGTGACCGGTCCGCGGAAGCGGCCATCGTAATTTTTAGGTTTATAACAGGTTTCTTGGTTAACGCCGTTTTCAGCCTTACCGTTCCAGGAACACAGCGGATTAAATTCAGTGGAAATATCCCAGACAATGGTGGACGGCGTATAGCCATTCTCGATAGCTGTCGCGTAAATAAATGGCTTAAATGCCGAACCCGGTTGACGCAAACTGGTTGTTAAGTTGACATTCGGTTCAAATTGGCAGGTTTTTCCCGGTTCACAATTTTCCGGTTCGGGGCTATTCCAATAACTTTTAGAGCCGGCCATGGCTAGGATTTGTCCTGTTTTCGGGTCAATAGCGACTAAGGCGGCATTTTTGGTATTATAAATTTCATTTCGCCGGGCGCCTTCTTCCACAGTCGTCTCGGCAATTTTCTGCATATTTAGGTTAATAGTGGTTGTTACTTTAAGCCCTCCTTTTTCAATAAAGTCCTCGCCGTATTTTTCGTTTAAGTAATCACGGATAAACATCACGAAGTGAGGCGCTACAATTCCCGTTTTTTGACCGACGAAGTTAACAGTCGTTTTTTTAGCCTCATTATAATCGTTATCGGATATATATTTGAATTCACGCATCCTATCCAAAATATAGTTGGTGCGTGTTTTAAGATCGTTGGGGTGGTTCCCGTACGGAGAGTAATAGGCGGTTCCTTTAGGCAGCGCCGATAGATAGGCGGCTTCGGCGAGATTTAGTTCTTTCGCCCGTTTGTTGAAAAAAGTTTGAGATGCCGCTTCTATGCCGTAAGCGTTTGATCCGTAAGGAATTTGGTTAAGATAGAAATTTAAAATTTCGTTTTTTGAATATCTTTTTTCTAAGGCAATAGCTAAAATCAATTCCTTTATTTTTCGACTAAATGTTCTTTCGGGAGTAAGATACGCGTTTTTTATAAGCTGTTGGGTGATGCTTGAACCGCCTTCAATTATTTTTTTATCTCTAATATCGGCTAAAACCGCCCGAATAATACCGCGAAAATTAATGCCGGAATGGCTATAGAATTCGGCATCTTCGGCGGCAATCGTCGCGTCTTTTACGATTTTCGGAATTTGGTCGAATGTGATGACCGTTCTTTTTTCTTCGCCGTGTATTTCATAAAGCAAGGTTTTATTTTCCCGGTCGTATATTTTAGTCGACTCTATTATTTTTCTATCCTGCCAGGCGTTCGGATCGGGAAGATACCGGCTGTAATAAAAAAATACGGAAATAAACAAAATAACCGAGGCAAAAATAAAAATAACGCCCCAGAAAATGAAATGAGATAAAAATTTGTAATGTTTCTTCATTTTTATAGTAATCTTATTTATAACAAATCTTACCACTTTTACAATAAAAGTTAAATAAAATCAAGATAATCTTGATTTGGCAAAATCTTAATGATTTGTTATTGTTTAATTATGAAAAACTCTGCCGATACGCAAAAAATTGAGACTCTGCTTAACAGAGCTGTTTCAAATGTTTTAATTAAAGAAAATTTGGAAAAAAAACTTAACTCCGATAAAAAGTTAAGGGTAAAATTCGGTATTGACCCGACATCTCCGGATATTCACTTGGGACATTCTGTGCCGCTTTTGAAATTAAGGCAATTTCAGGAATTGGGCCATCAGGCTGTCTTAATCATCGGCGACTTTACGGCGCGCATCGGGGATCCGGGCGGCCGCATTGAGGCGCGCAAACCTCTTTCCGAATCGGAAATTAAAAAAAATCTTAAGAATTATCTATCGCAGGCCGGAAAAATAATAGACATAAAAAAAACGGAGACATACTTTAATAGCGAATGGTTTAATAAAATGACAGCGCGAGAATTTTTAAAGCTTACCAATAAGGCCACTGTCCAGCAGGTAACAAAAAGAAAAGATTTTAAAAACCGTATTAAAGAAGACGCGGATATAACCGCCAACGAAATTATATACCCGCTACTGCAAGGATACGATTCGGTGATGACAAAAGCCGATGTTGAGGTGGGAGGAGAAGACCAATTGCTGAATTTACTGATGGGGCGGCGAATCCAACGGGCTTATAACATGCTCGAACAAGACATTTTAACAACTTGGCTGATTGAGGGAACGGATGGTATAAGTAAAATGAGTAAAAGTTATGGCAATTATATCGGTATAACCGAAAAGTCGGATGTTATGTTTGGAAAACTAATGTCCATTCCAGATGCGCTTATAGTTAAGTATTTTAAAGCGCTTACTTTGGTTCCAGATGCCGATACTGCCGAGATTGAAGCAAAAATGAAAAATGGAAAACTTAATCCGCGCGACGCCAAAGACAGGTTGGCTTTTGAAATCGTAAAAATCTACCATGGCGAAAAAAAAGCTGAAGAAGCAAAAGAAGAATTTGATAAAGTATTCAGAAAACATGAATTGCCGGAAAGTATTGGTGAAGTTTCTATTGCTATAGAGCCTCGAAGAATTGTCGAGTTGTTGATTCATGTGGGTCTAGCTTCATCTAGAAGCGAGGCTCGGCGCAAGGTTTTAGAAAAGAATGCCGTGAAAGTTGACGGTAAGGTTATAAATAATTCTGAAGCGGTTATTGATGTCTATGAAGGAATGATAGTTCAATATGGTAAAAGAAATTTCAAGAAGATAAAGAAAAAATAAAAAAACAGTCCCGCAGCTGTGGGGCTGTTTTTTTATTTAAAGCTCTTCCGCGGTTTCCGGCGTTTCAATTTATTCCTCTTTCAAATCATCGTCCTTATCCGTAGTGTTGGGGTTTTCTGTTTCTTCTTCCAAATCTTCGTTACCTAACTCTTTAATTTCTGAATCATCATCTAATTCCAGTTCGCTATCCTCATTTTGGTTGTTTAAGTGCTCTTTGACCATATTTTATACTTTAGTTAGTAATTTTGGATTAGTATAGCAAACCGTCAGTCCAATAGCAATAGCGTCCGCGGCATCATCTGGTTGGGGTATTTTTTCTAAATTTAACAGCAGGCAAACCATTTTCTGAACTTGTTTTTTTTCGGCTTTGCCGTAGCCGGTTGTTGCCACTTTAACTTCGAGGGGCGTGAACTCCAGTACATCTAGATTTAAATAGTTCGCGCGGTTAATAATGACGCCGCGGGCTTCCGAAACCGAAAACGCGGTTTTGGCGTTTTTCGTAAAAAATAATTTTTCAATCGCCAAAACTTCCGGTTTGTACCGGGCAATTAAATCGGAAATTAGCCGCGATATTTCCGCTAGCCGCTCAACTTGATTTTTATTCGGTAGTTCCAAACAGCCGTAAGTTATTAAGTCAACACCGGTATTTCCTTTTTTATTTAATAGCGCGTAACCAATTTTGGCCGTGCCCGGATCAATTCCCAGTATTATCATAAACTTCATTTATATCTTGATTATCGTCCAGCGCTTCATAAAGCGCTGACAATTGGGTTTTAACATTTTCATCTTCTATTTTTACCGGCGAGATCGCGGTCCAGTCGGCGCCTTCGCGGCGGAACATCCACTGGATGGAGTTAATTTCGGCAAACTTCGCGTTATGCTCCTGCAATATTTTTTTGATTTCCGCGAGCGTTCGATTTTTATTGTCGGTAATGGCGGTGATTAAAATAGCTGTGCCGCCCGGCCCAAAAGCTCCATATACGACTTCTTCTATTTGAGCTCCGGCGATTTCTCCGGTGCCGCGTTTAATGGCGCGTTCAACGTTTTCCTTAGGTAAATTAACTTCGCGGGCTTTTTCTATTACCGCTCTAAGTGTTGGGTTTTTGTCGGGATCGCCGCCGCGCCTCGCGGCAATGGTAATAAGCGACGAGACCTTAGAAAAAACCTTAGACTTTTTAGCGTCGGTTAAGGCCTTCTTATGTTTAATTGTTGACCACTTTGAGTGTCCGGACATATTACGATTTATTTTTATTTACAGTAAATTCTGGTTTTCTGGGGGCAATTTTAGTCCTAAATGCTCATAAGCGGATTTGGTGGCGATGCGGCCGCGGGCGGTGCGATGCAGAAAGCCGAGCTGCAGCAAATAAGGTTCATAAATATCTTCAATAGTATCCAGTTCTTCCGAAGTGGCGGCGGCAAGAGCTTGTAGTCCCACCGGTCCGCCGTTAAAATTTTTAATTATTATTTCCATAAGCCTCCGGTCGGTTGACTCTAACCCCAAATGATCAATTTCTAAAAGCGCTAAAGCGCGCTCGGCAATCTCTTTTGTTATCTGTCCGATTCCTTCAACTTCGGCAAAGTCCCGCGCTCTTTTTAAAAGCCGATTAGCAACTCGGGGAGTATATCTTGATGACTCTGCGATTAATTTCAAGGCTCCGGTTTCTGTTTGAAGATTCATCAAATTGGCCGATCTTTCTAAAATACTTACAATATCGCCGATACTATAAAAATCCAGCCGAAAAGTAACGCCAAAGCGGGAACGCAAAGGATTTGATAAAAGTCCGACGCGGGTAGTCGCGGCGATTAAAGAAAATGGCGGCAAATCAAGCTGTAGGGTTCTCGCCGACGGTCCTTTTCCGATAATAATATGAAGCATCCGGTTTTCCATGGCCGGATATAGGATCTCTTCTATGGCTTTATTTAGGCGATGAGCTTCGTCAATAAAAAGAATATCGCCGCTGTTGAGATTGGTTAAAATTGAGGCCAGGTCGCCGACTTTTTCAATCGCCGGACCGGAGGTTATTTTCATGTTAGCATTCATTTCTCGCGCTATTATATAAGCTAATGTAGTTTTTCCCAAACCGGCCGGGCCGTATAAAAGCAAATGATCAATCGGTTCGGAGCGTTTTTTAGCCGCTTCAATCAAAATTTTCAAGCTAACCTTGGCTTTATTTTGACCAATATACTCATTCCAGCTTTTTGGCCTCAACGCCTGGTCTAAAGTGCGGTCTTCGGGCTTCAGTTTTGGGGTGGTGGTGCTTAGTTCTTCCATAATTTTTAATTGACAAACTTATTTATTTAAAGTATAATAATAATTGAAATATAAGAAACTTGTTCTTATTAACCTCGAGGCAATAAAGGCTTAAAAATTTATTTATTCGGCTTTTTTGGGGGCTTTTCCCTGTCGGTTGATCTGGTTCCGACTGGGTCATTTCACAGAATAG
>CAZKLP010000004.1:0-36723 GCA_964553885.1 uncultured Candidatus Saccharibacteria bacterium | reverse complement strand
ACAAGCTAGAGTAGTCGTGGCATTTTGTTCTCCATATTGATAAATTGTAAAAGAAGTGGGATAATACTAAAGTTATTTTATGAAAATGTCAACTCAAAAAATGGCCCTGCGGGACATTTCCCGCAGGGAGATAATTTTAACCGGCGACCGGCCAACCGGGCCGCTTCATTTAGGCCACTATGTTGGTTCTTTAAAGGCGCGCGCGGAGCTTCAAAATAAGTACAAAACTTACGTTATTATTGCCGACACGCAGGCCTTAACCGATAATGCAGCTTTCCCTGAAAAAATCAGGAAAAACGTTTTTGAAGTCGCCCTTGATTATCTTAGTGTTGGCATAGATCCAAAAGTTTCTACTATTTTTATTCAATCGCTTGTTCCAGAAATTGCAGAATTGACGGTATACTTTTTAAATTTGGTTACTTTGGCGCGTTTAGAAAGAAATCCTACAGTCAAAGATGAAATGAAACAAAAGGGATTCGGCGGTAATGTCCCAACCGGATTTTTAACATATCCGGTAAGCCAAGCGGCGGATATTACGGCGTTTAAGGCCGATTTAGTGCCGGTTGGTGAAGACCAGCTGCCGATGATTGAACAAACAGTTGAAATTGTAAGAAAATTCAATAAAATCTATCATGTTGGAAACCGAGCTTCCAACATTTTGATTGAGCCAAAAGCGCTGGTCTCAAAAACAGGCCGATTGCCGGGAATAGATGGAAAAGCGAAAATGAGTAAATCTTTGGGAAACGCGATTTATTTATCGGATCCTTCGGATATTATTGCTAAAAAAGTCATGGCTATGTATACCGACCCGAAACACATTCATGTCGCAGATCCGGGGAAAGTCGAGGGCAATGTCGTGTTTACGTATCTTGATGCTTTTGATTCTGATTTAAATGGAGTGGAAAAATTAAAAAAACAATATCGCAATGGCGGTTTAGGCGACGTTGCCATTAAAAAGAGACTCATAGAAGTTTTGGAAAAATTTTTAAAGCCCATAAGAAAAAGAAGGGCGGAATTCGCCAAAAATCCCAAAGCTGTTATGAAAATTTTGGAAGAAGGGACTAAAAAAGCGAGAACCGCGGCTTCCCAAACACTCACCGAAGTCCGCCGTGCGATGAAATTAGATTATTTTTAAATTTCCACAATCACCGGCAGAATTATCGGGCGGCGCTTGGTTTTCGAGTACAAAAACTGGCCGACTTTATCCCGAAGGTTATTGCGTGTATAAACCCAGTTTGAATCATTGCTGGGGATTACGGTTTTGGTTATGATCTCTTTTATTTTTTTCCTAGTTTGCCTTAAAAGTTCTTTTGATTCCTTCATATAAATGAAGCCTCTTGAAATTATATCGGGTTCGCCTTTGACTTTTCCCGTTTGGCTGTCAACAACGGCAATAATAACGAACATTCCGTCAGCCGACATTAATTTTCTGTCGCGCAAAACAACTTCGCTCACGTCACCAACGCCCAGACCGTCAACCATGACGTAATAAGCCGGCACGGCTTCTTTGGTTATTTTAAAAGAATTTTTACCGAGCTCGGCGACTTGCCCGTTATCCATCAGCATTAAATGGTCTTTGCTCATACCGAGTTCCGCTCCTATTTTGGCGTTAGCGGCGCGTTTGAAATAATGGCCGTGAACGGGCAGTAAAAATTGAGGTTCTATAAGTTTCATTACTGTTTTTAGGTCTTCGGCGGGCGCGTGGCCGCTCGCGTGAATATCGATTAAACCGGAAGTATGCACATCGGCTCCCTGGCGGCAGAGGCCGTCTTTAATATTTTGAATGCTTCTTTCATTGCCAGGCACGGCCGATGAAGAAAATATGACCATATCTCCGGATTTTACTTTAATATGGCGGTTTTCTCCGGTTAAAATTTTCATAAGTCCGGAATTTGTCTGGCCTTGGGAACCGGTGGTAAATACCATAACCTTATTGTCTTTATATTTGCTGATTTCTTCAACGGGTATGATAAGGCCTTTAGCCGGCTTGATGTAGCCCAAATTTTGCGCCAGCTCTATATTTTCTTTCATTGAGCGCCCGGTAATGGCGACTTTACGCCCGATTCTTTCGGCAATTTTTAGCACCTCGTCGATTCTCGTAAGAAGCGTTGAAAAAAGAGTAATAATGATTCTTCCTTCGGCCTTGATAAAAAGATCTTCCAGATTTTTTTCAACAATTTTTTCCGATAGCGAGCGGCCAGGCTCATCGGCATTGGTTGAATCAATCATAAGAGTGTGAACACCCATTTTTCCTATTCGCTGGTAGTCGCTTAGATCGCGGGGATTGCCGTCCGCGTCGTAATCAATACGGAAATCGGCGAAGTGGACAATATTGCCAATGGGGGTTTTAAGAATAACGCCGGCGGTGTCAGGAATGGTATGGTCAACGCCAAAAAATTCAGCGGTGAAATAATTACCGATTTTTATGATGTCGCCGCCTTCCACTTTGTTAATATTAAGTTTAGGAGCGTCGCGAAAATCATTTTGGTGCTTTAAGACGATAGCTCTAGTCATTCCGGTGGCGTAAATAATCGGGTTGCCGATTTTTCCTATTAAGTACGGAATGGCGCCTACGTGATCAAAGTGGCCGTGAGTTAAAATTAGTCCCTTAATGTTAGCTTTTTTTGTTTCAAGATAAGCTGTATTGGGAATAATAAAATCAATACCCGGCGTTTCTTCTTCGGGAAATTGAATACCCATATCGATTATGACAATCTCGTTTTTGTATTCCAAAAACGAACAATTGCGGCCTATTTCTTCAAGGCCTCCTAAAGGGACTAACTTCAGTCCCGACGCTTCGGTCGGGACTCCGACCTCGCCCCTAGGTGAGCGTCGGAGTTTATCCTTATTTTCTCTATCTCTTATCTCGGAGTTCGGCCTTAGCCTCACTTCCGGCGGCGCTATTTTTGTTTTTATCATAAATTAATATGTGTTTGAAGTTCGTCTTTCAATATGAAAAACGTATATTGCTCTATTTATAGGAATAATCTCGTAAAAAATACGGTAATTCCCAATTCGTCTCCGCCATGTATTTTCTTCGTCTTTTATTTTTTCCAAATCACCGGCATAAGGATTATGCGGCAAATTTTCAATCACTTCAGTAATTCGCCCTTGTTCTTCCAGAGGTAATTTAGAGAGTTCTTTGTAAACACTACTTCTAACTCTTAATGCCCAGTTTATGTTTGAGTTCACTAATAGTGAGATACTTACCTTTTTTGTAATCTTCTCTAGCTCTTTGAAGCGCTCTTTTTTCAGTGGTCGTGGGAGTAAAAGTTTTAAATGATTTTATAAATTTGCGCCAGTTAGAAAACTCCACATATTCTTTGTGAGGAATGGCAATAAGGTCGGTTTCTTTTAACTTCTGAGGGATAGTGATTGTTGTCATATTAGGTTTAGTTTATCACTATAATAAAATAAAAACAAGTTTATGGGCGAGGGGAGAGTCGAACTCCCACAACCTTTCGATTACAGCGCCCTGAACGCTGCGCGTCTACCAATTTCGCCACTCGCCCTCAAATGCTTCAGGATAATTCAAAAATCTTAACTTCTCCAAATCGTTAACCAAGCTATAAATCGGTTGGTTTTTTACCAAACCAAATTCGGGATATTCTTGAGTCCTGATTTTTTGGATTTCCGGAACGGAATCATAATTCGGGTTTTTAACAATGTCAATTAAATTGTCATTTTTTAGAAAATAATACATTGCGCCATGATTATTTTTATAGGGTTCGTAATCATATTCGGCTTTTTCACTTATAAAGTTGGCCATTAAAAGAGGCTCGTTCCAAACATTTATCGTATTATGGCCAAAACCCGGCGGAATTATGAATTTTTCTCCGGGATCGGCCTCGGCCAAATAGACCTCTGATTCCGATTGAATTAAAAAATAGGCGCGTCCCAAAAGCACTTCGTAAACTTCCGGATACGGTTTGTGGTAATGGCCGGCGGTTTTAACAAATTCGTCACCGATAATTCCCGACGGCACAAGCGTTAAGTCATACCGCAGATTGGACGCCAAATGAACATAGCGCCAGACGCGGTAGATCGGACTAGGCCCGTTTTTAATATTGAAATTTTTTAAATAGGGTTTTAACTCTTCCAAGCTTCTTTCAGATTTTTTTATAGCCGGGAAATCTCCATGAAACTCTAAATCCATTTTCTTTTCGTCAAAAGAAATTGGAAGGCCGGATATTTTTTGTAAATCTATCGCCATACCCTTTCCGTTTCTATGTTCCATTCGTTAATTTTTGAAAAACGCGCCGAAGAAACGTTGAGTTTCAAAAGATTTGTATTTTTAACGTTATTTTTAACGACATAAATATAGTTTGGAGAATACAGAAAAACTGCCGGCGCGTCAATTAACACTAATTTCTGAAATTCTTCCAGTTTCAAAGCTCTCTTTACCGGATCCGAAATCAGCCGCGCGTCTTCTAAAATTTTATTGACCTTTTTATTGTTGTATAAACTAAGGTTGAGTCCCGGATCTTTTATGGCGGCGCCATGCCAAAAAACGTAAGGATCGGCTTCCGTTGTGTAAGATTCTCCTATAAGTATTACTTCGTAATTTTTCGTTTTAATGTAGCTTTGCTGGAGTTCTCCGAGCGAAACGATTTTTAGTTCGCTGTCAATTCCGGTATTTTTCAAATCATCCCTTATTAAAGTCGCCGCAAGCTGGATCGATTTAGTGGTGATAATAGTAAATTTTAGAGGCGTTGGTTCTTTGTCTTTCCCCAATTTTTTTTCATAAATTCCCGCATTGTTTTTTACCCACTTATTTTTTTCTAAAATTTCAATTGTTTTTTGAGGATCAAAAGAATATCCGACAAGATTTGGGCTTGAACCGGAGAGTGTGGGAGGAATCGGGCCAATGGCAATTTTACCGTCGCCTGAAAATACCTTATTTAGTATCTCCTCGCGGTCTATGGCGTAGTTTACGGCCTTTCTTATATATTCCGCTCCAAGTAATTTATGGTCGGTATTCAGAAATAATCCATAAACCCGCAGTGAGGGGAGTGAAAAAAGTTGCGAATTATCAAGACCGCGAATCTGACTTTTGTTTTGAGCATTTTGAAGCAAGAGGCCGTCAACTTCTTTCCGGTTAAAAGCCGACATCGCTTCTTCTTCGGAAAGATAAAATTTTAAAATTATATTTTTTATGTTTGGAGCTCCGGCAAAATAGTTTTCATTAGCGGATAAATTTACCGAATCAATGCGGCCGAGCGAATCTTTTTGGAGCTTGCTAAATTTATATGGACCGGTGCCAATCGGTTTTAAATTAAATTCTGCTAAAGGGAAATTCTGAGGTATTACTATTTTCCAGATATGCTTCGGCAATATGCCGAGCAAAGCCAAATTTTGAGCGAATGCGCCATAGGGCGTTTTTAAGGTAAGAATTATTGTGTTTTTATCTGGCGCCTCAACTTTTACTCCTTGCCAACTGGTTCGTATCGGGCTGGCATATTCCGAGTTTTGCACCGCGTTAATAGTGAAAGCAACATCTTCGCTGTTAAACGGCTCGCCATCGTGCCAGCTGACTCCTTCTTTCAATTTTATGGTGTAGGTTTTTCCGTCTTTTGAAATACCGTAGCTTGAAGCTAGATCAAGCGCTAACTCGCCGCGCTCGTTATATTTAAGAAGCGATGAAAATATCAAACGGGAAACGTCTCTGTCGGCGTCGTTTGTTGATAAAATCGGATTGAAGTTATGGGGTGATTCCGAGAGCGCTTCAACGTAAGTGCCGCCTTGGGCCGGCATTATTTCTGTCTGGCTGCGATAAAAATTACCAATCAAAAAAGAAATAGAAAAAAGAATAACAATGGAAAAAACGCCAAACCAAACCTTTTCTCTAAAATTAAGGTAGCGCCAAATTCTTATCCAATAATTAATTTTAAAGTAAAAATGAGGCAATGCCGGTAATTATGAATAAAATCGCTAAAATAATTGTTGCCCAAAAAATCATCCTTTCCATTCCCCGGCGGGTGTGATAAAAAGTTGATTCGCCGCCGAAAACTGATGAGAGGCCAGAACCGCGCGCCTGAAGAAGAATAGCTATTATCAGAAGCGTTGAAATAATTATTTGAGCTATCGGAAGGTAGTTGGACATAAATTAATTTTTTATCGCCGAAACAAATAAGTTAAAAAAACTGACTGTAATCATTGTCCAAAAGTAAGCGTTGAGTCCGGCAATGGAAAGTTCTGGCGCGAAGTAAGCGACCAGCCAAATCAGAAAAATATTTATAATTAAGGTGAAAAGTCCAAGCGTGATGAGAATAAGGGGGCTAAAAATCATTTTCAATACTGGTTTAAGCAAAGCGTTTGCCGCCGCCAGCATGAAAGCAATCTTTATTAAGCTGGTAAGTTCATATTCGTAAGAAACGCCCGGTATCAGCCACTTAGCAGCTAAAACAGCCACAGCGTTAGCAATAATGTGTAGCAAAAAGCGTATAATCATAATATCAAACAATTAAAAACTTGACAAGTTTTCTTACTACATTATACTTTAAAGTCTATGGCAAGACAATTATCAATTAAACCTTTAGGTGATCGGGCGGTTATCGCGCCGATAAAAGAAACGGAAAAAACCAAATCGGGCATTATTTTGCCGGAAACGGTAGATAAGGAAAAACCGGCCCAGGGCCGGGTGGTGGCGGTTGGAGCGGGTGAAAAAATAAAAAAATCCGGCGTTAAAAAGGGCGACGAAGTGGTTTATGAAAAATACAGCGGCACCGAATTTAAAATCGGCGGTGTTGATTATAAAATTTTAAAAGAGGAAGAGATCCTCGCAATTTTAGAATAAATATATGCCTAAGCAAATAATCAGCGGCGTTTCCGCCAGAGAATCCATAAAAAAAGGCGTTGACCTGTTGGCTAACGCGGTAAAAATTACGCTTGGCCCTCGCGGTCGCAACGTGATTTTAGACAAGGGATTCGGGGCGCCAGTAATCACTAACGATGGCGTAACCATCGCTAAAGAGATTGAACTCAAAGATAAATTTGAAAATATCGGCGCCGAACTGGTTAAAGAAGCGGCTTCAAAAACCAACGATATTGCCGGCGATGGCACTACTACGGCCGTTGTTTTGGCGCAGGCGATGATTGCCGAAGGAATAAACCTTATAAATTCCGGCGCCAACCCGATGGTTTTAAAACGCGGAATGGACAAAGCGGTTGCCAGGGTTTCCGAAATTTTGAAAAAAAATTCCAAACCGGTAACTAAAGAAAAAATAAAAGACGTGGCGGCGATTTCCGCTAATGATGAAGAAATAGGATCGCTTATCGCTGAAGTGATAAATAAGGTTGGCAAAGAAGGCGTGGTTACCGTTGAAGAGGGGCAAACAATGGGCATCGCTTATGAATTGGTTGAGGGCCTTCAATTTGACAAAGGATACGTCAGCGCCTATATGGTAACCGATGCCGAACGGATGGAATCGGTCATGGAAAAACCATATATTTTAATTACCGATAAAAAAGTATCATCGCTTGCTGAAATAATGCCTTTATTGGAAAAAGTAGTAAAGTCCGGAAGTAAAAATTTGGTTATTATCGCTGATGAAATTGAAGGAGAGGCGCTTGCGACTTTGGTTGTTAATAAACTTAGGGGCGTATTTAATGTTTTGGCGGTTAAGGCACCCGGATTTGGAGATAGAAGAAAAGAACTTTTGGAAGACATTGCGGCGGTGGTTAATGGAGATGTTATTTCGGAAGATAAAGGAATGAAGCTTGAAAACATTGAGCTAAATTTTTTGGGAGAAGCCAAAAGAGTGGTTGCTGGTAAAGATAATACCACCATTGTCGGTGGCGGCGGCTCTAAATCGGAAATAGAGAAGAGAATGAAACAAATAAAAATCCAGCTTGAAAAAACCGAATCGGAGTTTGACCGGGAAAAACTGCAGGAGCGGCTAGCGAAACTTTCCGGAGGTGTCGCGGTTATAAAAGTCGGGGCGGCAACCGAAACGGAGATGAAAGAAAAAAAGTTTAGAATTGAAGACGCAGTTTCTGCCACAAAAGCGGCGATTGAGGAAGGGATTGTCGCCGGCGGCGGCGTGGCGCTTTTTGAAGCGGCTAGAGAAATAAAAAATCTTAAAATTTCTGCGAATGCCGCTGAATTCGGCGATGAAGCCAAGGGTATTAATTTGGTATTAAACGCACTTGAGTCGCCGATGAGGGTTATCGCGAGAAATTCAAATAAAGATGATAACGAAGTGATTCAAATGGTAAGCGCTAAAGAAAAAGGCATTGGTTTTAATGCTGTTACCGGAGAGTATAGCGATTTAATTAAAGATGGAGTCATCGACCCCTTAAAGGTAACCAGAACCGCTTTGCAAAATGCCGCTTCAATCGCTTCAATGCTTCTGACGAGCGAGACGCTGGTTGCCGACAGCCCTGAAAAAAATAACCCACCAGCCGGAGGAATGCCCGGTATAGGCGATATGGGAATGTAAAACTATGCTTGTAATACGCTTGCAAAAAGTTGGGAAAATTCATACCGCGACTTTTAGGGTTGTGGTTACACAAAAAACCGCTGCCGCCAAGCGGAAATATTTGGAACTCTTAGGCAACGTCAATCGCAAAACGAAAGCGATTAGTTTAAATAAAGACAGAATTTTATATTGGATTTCTAAAGGCGCCCAGCCATCGGCGACAGTTCACAATCTTTTAATTTCACAGGGCGTAATTTCCGGAAAAAAAATCCCGGTTCATAAAAAAGCTAAAAATATTAAAGAAGCGGTTATTAGTTGACAAAACATCCCGCGTTTGCTATACTAATCAGAAATTAGTAGATAGGTCGACCTACTAAAACTTTAATCAGTATTTACTAGAAAAGAAATGGCTAAACCAGTTGATCAGGAATTTCTTGAATACCTTGTAAAGTCAATTGTTGATCATCCCGACGATGTCAAAGTTGAGCGCAAGGTTGACGAGATGGGGGTTCTGTTAGACCTAAGGGTTCATCAAGAAGATATGGGCATGCTCATTGGACGACAGGGTTCTACCGCGAAAGCTCTTCGGACTCTTCTTCGCATAGTTGGCGCTCGCCACAACGCGCGCGTTAACTTAAAGATAGAAGAGCCGGAAGGCGCCGCGCCTCGTCCCCAAAGGGAAAGACCCAGAAATATGATGGATGAAGTTGTGGAAGATTTGAAGCAGCTTTAATCCATGAAAAAATAAAACCGACCCGCAATTGCAGGTCGGTTTTATTTTTGCTATTTCAATTTATTAGATTTACAATTATTTTTTATTGATCTTTAAAATAAGAGGTAAAACCGGTGAAGCGCCTGGCAGGAATTTTACTATTTTCGTTAAGCAGTTTTTTTTTAATTCAGGCTTTTTTGTTAAAGTCGACTGATGCTATTTCTGAATCGGTATTTCAGTCCGGTAAAATTAAAGCGGTATATATTAGCGCCGACCATCTTTATAACTCTTCGAAAATTGAATATATTTTTTCGCTTTTTGACGGCACGGAATTAAACGCCGTTGTTATTGATTTTAAGGTGGATAAACCCCAGGTTAATCAATACGTTAAAAATCTGATCACTCGCTTTCACCAAAAAGGAATTTATGTTATTGGACGCTTGGTTATGTTTCAGGATTCATATCTTGCCAAAACACGGCCGTATCTCGCCATAAGAAATAAAAACGATGACATGTGTTTTTCAGGCAGAAAAGCTTGGCAAAGGTATTGGGTTGATATGGCTTCGGATGAAGTTATTGATTACAATATTGGAATTGCCAAGACCGGAATTGACATGGGTCTTGATGAAATAAACTTTGATTACATAAGATTTCCATCCGATCTTGGCAATTGTAATCTGAAAAATAATATTTTGTATCCAGTTTGGGACGGAAAAGATCGGTATCAGGTAATGCGGCGAGTTTTTTCCACTCTTAATAAGGAGCTTAAAAATTACGCTGCCAAAAATAATGTCAACGTTATTCTGTCCGTAGATATTTTCGGCGAGGTATTTGCTAACGGGTCAGAACCCGGTATTGGACAAAAACTTTCTGATATCGCCGAATTCTTTGACGTGATAAGCCCAATGGCTTATCCGTCGCATTACAAATGCGGAGAATTCGGGCTTAGAGATCCAAACGCCCACCCGTATATTGTTTACAGCAAAACCCTTGAACTCGGTCTTAAAAGGCTTCATGTGGCAGGATTTAAAATAGAAGTTAGGCCGTGGATTCAGGATTTTAGCATTACCAATATTTACAGCTGTGGCCCGGTTGTTTACTATGGTCCGCAAGAAGTGAAGGCTCAGATTAGGGCATCGAAAGATCTTGGTATTACCGGTTTTATGCTGTGGAATGCCGGAAGTAACTATAATAGAAAGGCCCTAACGCAATAGGGCTTTTAAATTTTCCTAAAATTCATTATTATTTGGTTATAACCCATGAAATTTGACGTTATAACAATTTTCCCAAAAATTTTTGAATCTTATTTAAATGAGAGTATAATTCGGCGCGCCCAAAAAAACGGGAAGATAAATATAAATATTATTGATTTAAGAAAATTTTCAACCGATAAACACAATAAAGTTGATGATAAACCCTTCGGCGGCGGTCCGGGGATGGTTTTCAAAATCGAGCCGCTTGCAAAAGCGCTCTATTCAATTTTAAAACGAAAAAATAATTTAAAAAGAAAAACTAATCAAACCTTAATTCCTGCGGCCGCAGGAATTAAGGTTGTGCTGTTTTCAGTGGCCGGAAAGCAATTTGATTCAAAAATGGCCACAGAACTCTCAAAAAAATATGATCATATAATAATGATTGCCGGCCACTACGAAGGAGTTGATGACAGGATTAAAAAAATTATTCAGAATTTAGGTTTTAATTTTGGTGAAATATCCATAGGTCCATATGTTCTTACCGGAGGCGAACTTCCGGCGATGGTTGTTATTGACGCGGTATCGCGTCATATTACCGGTGTTTTGGGAAAAAACGAATCGCTTGAAGAAAAGCGATTTGGAGTTGGCGTTCCGGTTTACACCCGTCCGGAAGTTTTCAAATGGTCATCGCCAGGGCGGGGCAAGCGCGATAAAAAATACGCCGTTCCAAAAGTTCTTCTTTCCGGGAATCATAAAAAAATAGCCGCCTGGCGAGAAGCTCGCCAGTCGAGCCTCGCCCATAATGGGCGGGAGGAATGGCGAAAGAAACATCAAAAAACGATTTGACAATTTAATTGCGTTTGATGTGATTGATTACAATTATTATTCTTTCAATAAATATACTAATGGGGGATATCTGATGACCGAACTGCAAAAGACTAATGCGCTGTTGCGAGAGCTTCTTCGGTTAATTTTTGTTCAACACCAGGATTTAATTTGGGCGCTTTCTTCCGATGCGACAGGAACATGGCTTAGAAGATTTGCGCATGCCTATCGTATACAAAAACGTTTCAAACTTTTCACTAAAAATAATTCTATTATATTTGTAATTTACCACTTAATTTCCGATCGGTTGCAAAGTGGTAATTTTTGAAATATACTATTTTTATAAATACGAAACAATTATAGATATGGAACGGATGGGATCAATGTCTAAAAAAGTTATGCTCCTCTTAATAGGAGGAGCTTCTTTGAGTTTAACAAGAAGGCCGGATCATTATTTTAGAATTGTTAAAAGCATGGTCAAGGAGTGAAAAAAAATCAATGAAAGAAATTTAAAACGGGCGATAAGGGAATTGTATCGGTCAAAGATGGTGGATTACAAAGAAAGTAGCGATGGAACGGTAAATATTATTTTAACAGACAGCGGGAAGAAGAGAATTTTAAAGTATGATTTAGACAAAATTCGGATAAAAAGACCGATAATATGGGACGGCATTTGGCGCTTGGTTATTTTTGATATTCCAGAAGATGAAAGACGGGGACGGGTGGCGTTGGTTGAAAAATTAAAAGAACTCGGATTTTATCCTGTGCAAAAAAGCGTATTTATTCATCCCTACGAATGCAAAAATGAAATTGATTTTATAATTGAAATTTTCAATCTCTCGCCGTATGTCAGATTTTTGCGAGTTAAAAACACGGATATTGATTTAGATCTTAAAAATAAATTCCATTTATTGTAAGTACCGTGAACATTTTTTATTGCAAGTACTCTAATAATTTTTTAATTTTTTAAACTACACTTTTTCTTTTAATTGTATATTTTAATTTTTAACAACTTAATAACCGATCGGAAATTAAGTGGTAAAATTATAAAAATTGTAAAAGTTATAAAAATTGCAAAAAGTTTATTTTTTGGTATAGTTATTAAATTCTAAATTTAGATCTTTAAAAAATGAGGAGAGAAAATGTACGAAAGCTTTCACAACGGAGTGGCGGAAGTTGTTTATGAAATTGAAGATTTTTTTGAAGATCTGCCCATAATTGTTGAAAAATTAAAGCCGGAAAATATAGTGCCTATTTTAGGTTATTATTTTGACGGTGTTTACGGTATCCCGGCCGGAGGAACAGTTTTCGCCGTATGTTTGCATTATCGCTTGGATCTACCTCTGCTTCTAGCGCCGACAAAGCGCAGCATTATTGCGGAAGATATCGTTGATACCGGCAAAACCATACTTCATTACATAGAACAAGGAATTTTTTGCGTTTCGCTTTTCTACAATTCAAAAAGCATTTGCAAACCAAATATATGGGCAAGAGAGAAAGAAAATAATATCTGGATTCGTTTTGCGTTATGGGAAGGAGAAGGAGGATACGAAGTGGTGTTATCCAAAGGAAGAAAGGGGATAGTATGCCCGATTGGCGTGACGAATTCATAAAAGAAGGCCTCACTTTTTCAAATATTTGTTTAAGACCGCAATATTCGGATTTAGAGACTCGGGCGGAAAAAGAAGGCGGGCCGACAACCGCGACTCGTCTTACCGCTAAAATTAAGTTGGCGATTCCGATTATAAGCGCCAATATGGACACCGTTACTGAAAGCAAAATGGCAATTGCCATGGCGCGATACGGCGGTATGGGTATTATTCATAGAAATATGAATATTGAAAGGCAAGTTGAAGAAGTTAAAAAAGTTAAAACGGCCGAAGAAGGTCTTATTAGGGGGCCTTACACGCTTTTCCCCGGCGATTCAGTTAGTCGCGCCCGCGAATTGATGACGGAACATCAGATTGACAGCGTCCTTATTATCGATGCAGATATTTCTAAAAAATTTCTTGGCCTTATCACAAAATATGAAATCGCAAACGCGGAAGATTCCGAAATGGTCGGCAAATACATGAAACTCCGCGAACAGCTTATCGTTATAGAGACAGACAATATTTCGCTTACCGAGAAAAAAGCCAAAAAACTTGCCGAGCATGTTTTCAAAGAACAACCGCTTTTGGGGAAACTTCCTTTTATTAACGAACGCGGAGAACTTCTTGGGCTGATGACTAAAAAAGATTTGTTTCGCTACGCGTCTTTTCCTGACGCGACAAAAGATGAAAACGGCAGGCTGCGCGTTGGCGCCGCTATCGGTATTGAAAAAGGCGTTGCCGGCTTGCTTGGTCGCGTAGATCAACTTTTACTTGCCGGCGCCGATGTTTTAGTTCTTGATGTTGCTCATGCTCACGCCAGAAAGCCAATAGAAACAGCAAGAGCCATTAAAACCAATTTTCCAAAATGCGAACTTATTGTTGGGAACGTCGTCACATTTGAAGCGGTGTGCGATTACGTCAAACTCGTAAGTATTGATGGTATAAAAATCGGCATTGGTCCTGGCGCCACTTGTTCTACAAGAATTATCGCTGGAGCTGGCGTGCCGCAGGTCTCGGCGATTTTGGAGTGTGCCCGCGAGGCGAAAAAACATGGAATTCCGATTATTGCCGACGGCGGAGTTCGTTATCCTCGCGATATTTCAATTGCCATCGCTTGCGGCGCTTCAACCGTAATGATCGGCACTTTATTTTCCGGCACCGATGAAAGTCCCGGTGATATTATTGATGATAATGGCAAGTTAGTTAAAGTTGTGCGGGGAATGTCTTCTTTAAATGTCAATCTTGGTATCAAAGGGGATGATTTTATTAAATCTGGCCTTAAAGATATGATTCAACCGGAAGGAGTTACCGGACATGTGTCTTACCGCGGTCCTCTTATTCGCGTTTTAGGCGCTTTAGTAAGCGGCCTTCGCTCCGGAATGACTTACGCCGGAGCGGCAACAATTGAAGATTTACAGAAACCTTTCCATCGTAAGTTTGTGCGCATGAGCCAAGCGGCTTGGGAAGAAAGTAAGCCGCATGATATTGAAATAATTTAGTCAAAAACTCCGATAACCGGAGTTTTATTTTTGTTGTTGACGGATAGATAATTAAACTATACACTGAAATAAATCATTTGCTCGTTTAAAATTTAATAAAAAGGGGAAATGGATTGAAAAGACAAAGATTGCCGAATTGGTTAAGAAATTAAAAATTCCAAAACCCTGGCCCGCCGGTTTTTATTTAAAGCCGGAAGGAAAAAAAATTTTAAAGACCTTAGCTGCCAAAGGTTTAAGCGCCGATGATATTGGCAAAATATTAGATAAGAGTCAAGTTGCGGTTCATAATATTTATAAACGTTCAGGCGTAAGATTGCCGGCAATATTTATCGGAAGATCAGAAGATGTTAAAAAATCCAGAGAAAAAATTAAAGAAAAAGAAGAGGCAAAGTTTGTAGCGCAATTAAAAAAAGAAGAGCGCTCTTGGTCCGATCCGGAAATTTTGGAAGTTGGCGAAGAGGCTTGGCGCCGGCCCGGAACGAGGCGCGGCTATACTTCGCGCTGGGACTATAAAGGACCTGGATACCGCAGCGGTATTATTTTGCAAGATTGCCTGAAGTTTGTCGAAGAGGGGAACCATTTTAATGGCATTGCCGGCGGCATTATTAGTAAAGAATATATTAAAAAAGAATTACGGCGTCGTTTTAAGGCGGTTAAGCCGGGTTTAAGAGATAAAGTAATGGATCATTTTCTTACCGAGTCGGCAAAAGAGTTGGCTTCTATTATTCCTAAAATTAAGAAACCGATCAGCATTTGGGTCGATCCCAATAAACCGGAATTTGTCAGGTTTTACATTTCAACCAGCCGGGTTTACGACGGTCCATACAGTGAACGTTATGAGAGTACCTGTGGTGAAGAAATCGCTCGTCGACTTCAGGTTTTGAGGCCTGACGATATTCGGCTTGAAAATGAAGGCAGCACCCGCCTTGAGGTAAAAGGCGTTGGTGAAATTGATTGGGTAATTAGTCCGATGAAGAGCCGTTTGCCGAGCAAATATCACAGCGCGGCCGCTGAGCGTGAAATTGAGGATAAGGCTGGCCAGTCGGATCAGCCGCTTCCTGATCTTTGGGTAGTGGGGACTTCAGCTTCCGCTATTCATAAAACCAGCGGCGAAAAAGATCGTCCGTACATAACTCTTCCCGCTTCTTGTCGTCTTGAAGCGACAACGGTCGCCGAAAATCAGGAAGGAATAGCTATTGTTGAATCCGTTAACGGCAATCGTTTTGTAAAATTTTGGAATTTTAAAGATCTGATTCACAAGGAGAAGCAATTTATTACGGGCATTAAAGACGGCGCTTCAGAACTTCATAAGAAAATTGTTGATGTTATTAAAGATCGCGGGGCCATCACTGCCGGTGTTTTAGCCGACAAGCTTGAAATTGATCGGCAAACTATTGAACGGGAAATAAAGTTTTTGGAAGAGCCGAAAATGCTCCCCAGAAAAACCTGGCCCGGTCTTTTTTACAATCCCAAATCCCAAAGATATGATTTTCATCTTGATTGGCTGCAAGAGCGGCTGAGGTACAACCTGCCAAAAGATTATCTTGAAGACACATTTCTTTTCTTCGGCTGTCTTCATGCCGGCTATACGGTAACCGATTATGAGCATTTCGTTTCAAAATATCCCGAAATTATTTTAAATCAAAAAGTAAAAATCTTAGTTGGTTTGGGCGATTTTGTCGCCGGTTTAAAACATGATCTAATGCATCGCGGTGAAATCATCGGCGCTTTAAATGAAACCGATCAGCAAATTTTTGCCGCAGAACTCGTTTCCACAGTCATTTTTGAGCCATTTAAAAAACGATTTGAAGACGCGCTTTCAAAATTTACCGAAGTTAAACCAACCGCTGAAGAATTAAAATTAATAGTTAACGGTTGTCTTGTTGTCTTTATTTATATTGATGGCAATCATGATGCATGGGCATTGAGTGTTGGCACCACGCCTTTAGAAACTTTCCGAGATAAATTAACAAGAATTTTATATCGGGAAATCAGCGCTCTTTTTGTTGCTCACAGTCTTCCGGTTATTGATTTTTATGACTTAGTGAATAAGAAAGTTGTTAAATTGCCTGATTTTGAGCCGATATACACATTGTCTTCGGGTTTAACTTTAGGCGCTCGCCATCCTGGCATGGCCAGAGCCGATACCACTTCGCTGCGCGCGCAAAAAGCGTTAGACGCCTTAGGCACTCAAGTTGTTGGCATTGCCAATTTCCACGTGGCGACCACGGTTCGCAAATGGCGGCCGGATTTGGGCCAATGTGTCGCGGTTCAAGCGGCAACGCAGGTTATTTATACGCCTTTTGAAGGCAGTAAAATGAAAAAACTTGATTTCGGTCCCATATTCTTAAAAGTTCTTTCACACAATAAGAGGATTTATATGGATGAAAGCGCTTATTTTAATAAGCCGATGCTTAAAGAGCCTTTTAAAAAGTCAATTGATGTTGACAAGTTTAAAGATTCGCTCGGACTTTTAAGAGCATAGGCCGGAGAACAACTTGAGTCTAGAAAATCCGTTGGGCCAAAAACATAGTAATCGCCATCATGTTTATCCTAAAAGCCGGGTTCCTATGCCGTATCGGGCGGGAAAACGGAAACTGTTAGGCAATTGGCTGATTTTACCGGATACCTCTATTGTATCTCATAACGCGCTTCACGCGATTTTTGGGAACAGGACTCCCGAAGAGCAATCAGAATTCTTAAAAGAAATTTGTAATGACGGCATTCTTAACATCAATATTTATGCCGCTTACAAAGAATTGTTTGATATTTTATTTGGCGGCAATATTTCTTTTAACGGTATGGCGGAAATTTTAAAAGAATGGGATTTATCTGACAAATACAAGCAAGAGCATTCAGACAAGCTTACGGCGCTTTTAAAAGTTTTGAATAGCGATGTTAAAGGTGGCATTCCTGTTAAAAAATTCAAGTTAAATAACCTTCCTTCGCACAAAGCTACGGAGGGCAAGTAATAAGGGCAATAAAAGCCCTTATTTTATTTTTGTTGACAAGATTTTTAATATAGAATATGCTTTAAGTATTCCGCAGACAGAGGGCGGTCAGACAAAAGGCAGAAGCCCCTCCGAGGATTATCAAGACATTTATGTGTTTTGTGTCTGCGGGCGTTTGCTCGTATTTTTTTATGGCCATTACGCGAGAAAAAAAAGATAATATTTTGAAAGATTTAACCGACAAGTTTAGCCGGGCCAAGGCGGCGATTTTGGTTGATTTTAATAAACTCTCCGTTGCTAAAACAATGGAATTGCGCCGTTTGCTTAAACAAATAGGCGCCGAGTATAAAGTTTCTAAAAAAACATTGATAAGCCGTGTTTTAAAATTAGGTGATTATAAAGGTATTGATCTTGATAAATTAAAAACGCAAGTGGGGGTTGTTTTCAGCTATGGCGATCCGGTGCCGGCGGCCAGTTCTATTTTCAAGTTTTCAAAAATTGCCGCCAAGGGCGGAAATGAAGCGTTAAAAATTTTAGGCGGCTTTATAGGTTTTAATTGGCATGACAAAACAGAAATTATAGAGATAGCAAAACTGCCGTCTCGTGAAATTTTGCTCGGCCGCGTTGTTAGCATAATTGCTTCTCCTCTTATAGAACTGGTTAATGTACTTTTCGGCAATACGCGCGATTTAATTAATGTGTTAACTCAGATAAAAGGTAAATTTTCAGCCAGAGGCTGATCCGCCTATGGCTGAAAAATTAAAAAGGTCGTGAAAATAAACAATATAAAGTATAAAATTTATGTCTAACAAATTTGATAAAATTATAGAGGAAGTTGAAAAGCTTACGGTTCTTGAACTTTCCGAATTAGTTAAGGCGCTTGAAGAAAAATTCGGAGTTTCGGCGTCGGCGCCGATGATGGCTGCTCCGGCCTCCGCTTCCGTTGAAGCTTCGGCGGACAAGGAGGAAAAATCCGCGTTTGATGTGGTTCTTACAAAAGCTGGAGAGCAAAAAATTGCCGTTATTAAAGTTATCCGCGAAGTAACCAGCAAGGGGCTTCAGGAGGCTAAGCAATTGGTTGACAGCGCGCCGCAAGTTGTTAAAAGCGGAGTTCCTAAGGCCGAAGCCGATGAGCTAAAAGTGAAGCTCGAAACCGTCGGCGCGGCAGTTGAAATAAAATAGCGGCGATTTCGCTGTTATATGAAAAAATCCGCGCCAACCTTAGACGTTCTTTTTGATTCGCCTGTCAGGGCGCGTATTTTAAAATTGTTTTTGTACAATCCAGAAACGAGTTTTGAACCGAAAACCATATCAAAGTTGTTAAATATTGGTTCGGTAATTGCGAATAAACATCTCAAGGTTTTGAAAGAAATTAAATTTGTAGGCCAAAAAACAGTAAAAGGCAAGTATGTTTTTAAAACAAATTCAGATTTCTATTTTTATAACGAACTTAAAGAATTAGTTTTGAAAGCCAATCCTGCGTCAAAAGAAAAACTAATTAAGCGGATTTCATTATTGGGGAAAATAAAGCTCGCAATAATTTCTGGGATATTCGTGAATTTTGACAACTCGCATGCCGATCTTATGATAGTGGGGGATAATATTAAGTCGGCGAAGTTTAATAAATTTTTGAAAAATTTGGAGGCGGAAGTTGGAAAAGAAATTAATTGCGCTCTTATGACAACCAAAGAATTTCATTATCGTTACGGTATTTACGACCGCTTTGTCCGCGACCTCTTGGATTTTAAACACGAAAAATTAATCAATAAATTAAAAATATAAAAACAGGGCATTTAGCTCAGTGGTAGAGCGCTTCGTTCACATCGAAGAGGCCGCAGGTTCGATACCTGCAATGCCCATTGACATTTTAACAGACGAAGAGTATACTCGAACTTAAGTAAGTTTTTCTTGTGAGTTTTCAATTCCGCCATTTTTTACACCGAGCTAAGTTGAAGTGTATGCGTGTGAGGAGATACTCAAAGAGAGGTCGACTTACGCTATAAAATAAATAGTTAATAAAATGGCTAAGAAATTATATGTAGGCGGGTTGTCATACAACACAACCCAGGAAACCCTGAAAGACACATTTTCTCAAGCCGGAACCGTGGAATCGGCGGTTGTCATCACTGACAAAATGTCCGGCCGTTCCAAAGGATTCGGTTTTGTGGAAATGTCTACCGAAGAGGAAGCTCAAAAAGCTATTGAAATGTTCAACGGCAAAGAGCTTGATGGAAGATCAGTTACCGTAAACGAAGCTCGGCCGATGGAAGAGCGCCCTCGAAGAGAAGGCGGTTTCAATCGGGATTTTAGGGGTGGTGGCGGTAGAAGAGATTATTAAAATATCTCGAAAAAAATACAGCCACGCAATTGCGTGGCTGTATTTTTTTTGCCTATCAATCCAAATTATAAAAAGACCAGATGTAACTTTCCGAAGCTTATGAAAGCGTTTTAGCATGGTTTCGCCTCAATTCCTTGCTATAGCAAGGAATTGAGGCTAATAAAACGTTTTCATCGGACAGCGAGGTCGCCGCTGGGCGACCGAGTGCGCAAGGAAAGTTATATCTGGTCTTTTTAACTTATCCACAATTAAGCCCTTGATTAATTGTTCTTATTATAATAATCTTAAATCATCCGGTGGGAGATTGTGGGTAAATTTGTGGATAAGTATGCTAATCTGTTGATAAACTATATGCTATTAGGCGAATTTAAGCACAATTTGGACTCAAAGAACCGAGTTACGGTTCCGGCAAAGTTAAGGACAGAACTCGGAGAAAAACCGGTTTTAACAAGGGGCTTGGATAATTGTTTATTTATTTATCCCAACCGCGACTGGCAGCTCTTTATGGAAAAACTCAATAAGCTTCCGTTAGGACAGACAAAAGCCAGAAATTTTAAAAGATTTATTTTATCTGGCGCGTCAGAAATTGATATTGATGAAATGGGCCGCGTTCTTATCTCTGAGCCGCTTAAAAAGTATTCCGGCCTTAAAAAAGAAATTGTGATAATTGGAGTCGGAGACAGAGTTGAATTATGGAGTGAAAATACGTGGAATAAATATATCGTTGCGGCGGAAAAAGAATCAGAGAGTTTGGCGGAAGGATTAAGTGAATTCGGGATTTAATATGCACACCCCAGTTCTTATAAAAGAAGTTATACAGTACCTTGATCCAAAGCCGAATCAGAATTTCATTGACGCGACGGTTGGCGACGGCGGACACGCGGCGGCAATTTTAGAAAAAACATCGCCAAACGGCAGATTGTTAGCCATAGACCGCGATTCCGATTCAATTATCCGCGCTAGAAGCAGACTGAGAGAGTTTGAAAACAGAGTTCTTTTTATAAACGATTCTTTCGGCAATTTGGCGAGTATTGCCGGAGAAAATAATTTTAATCTCGCGAACGGCGTATTATTTGACTTTGGAATGTCTTCCAGCCAGCTGGAAAATTCCGGCAGAGGATTCACATTCGCTAAAGATGAAATTCTTGACATGCGCTATGACATTAAAAATCCAATTACCGCCGAAGATATTATCAACGGATGCGACGAAAAAGGGCTCGCGGAAATTTTTAAAAAATTGGGCGAGGAGCCATATGCTTTTCGGATTGCCCACGCCATTGTTCAAAGTCGCAGAAAAAATCGCCTTAAGACAACCGGAGAATTGGTAGAAGTTATCAGTAAGGCAGTAAGAAGACGGGGACATCTTCATCCCGCGACTCTAATTTTCCAGGCGTTAAGGATTGAGGTTAACAAAGAGTTTGACGAGATAGAAAAAGCTTTAAGGGTTGTTCCTGAAATTTTAAAAAAAGGTGGTCGCGCGGCTTTTATCTCATTCCATTCTTTAGAAGATAGAATAATAAAAAATTGGACAAAAAATTTAAGTAAAAAAGGCATTATAAAAATAATAAATAAAAAACCAATAACCGCTTCAATTATGGAACTAAAAATTAATCCCCGAAGCCGGAGCGCGAAATTAAGAATAGTTGTCTCTCTACGGGAGATCTTCCGAAGGGAGAAAAAAACATATGACTTTGATTAAAATAGCTTATAAAAATTTAAGTACGGAACAAATCAATATTTTCGCGCTTTTAGCTGCCACTGTTTTGGTTATTGTTTATTTGTTTGTCGCCAATAACGCGGCAATGGCTAATTACCGGAAAACTTCTCTGCAAAAATATATTGATAGTTTAAGAATGGAGATCCGGACTCTTAACTTGGAATTAGCCGATAAACGGAGCATTGGTTTTTTAAAAGAAGCGGCGGGAAGACTTAATCTTGTGGTAAATGAAAGTATCCAGTATATTAAAATTGCAGGTCCGGTTGCTAAAAATGAATAATGAAACAAAACATTGAAAACAGGATTTTAATTTTACTCATCATCTTTATATCGTTAGGCCTCCTTATCTGGGGGCGCTTCTTTTATCTTTCCGTTATTCGCCATGAATATTATTTGGCTAAGGCAAAGATTTTAAGCGCTGCTAGTAATAGCGCTGCTCCCCGTGGCAGTATTTTTTTAACCGATAAAGACGCCTTGCCTTACGCCGCGGCTTTAAATAAGGAATTCCCGCTTGTTTACGCCGTACCAGCGAAAATAAAGGAACCAGAAATCTTGGCGGGTAAACTGACTCCAATTTTGGAACTAAGCAAAGAGACATTAATTGAAAAGTTATCTAAAACCGGCGATCCTTACGAAATTTTAAAAAAGAGAGTTTCGGAAGAAACTGTTGGTATCATTAAAAATTTAAATGAAACTGGCATTGGCGTTGATGATGAAACCTTAAGATATTATCCCGAAGGTCTTTATCTTTCTCATGTTATTGGATTTTTAGGTTTTAATAAAAATGGCCAAAGCGGCCAATACGGGCTTGAAGAATATTACGATAAAGAATTGACAGGATTGATCACTAGTGCCGATTTGATTTTAACGGTTGATTCGGCAATTCAATCCCAAGCCGGAACTTTACTATTTAAGGTTGTAAATGATTGGAAAGCTGATAGTGGATCCGTTATTGTAATGAACCCTAAAGACGGCAGTATTTTAGCGATGGCTTCCTTTCCGGATTTTGACGCCAATAATTATTTCTCGGTTAAAAATCCGGACTTTTTTACAAATTCGGCAACTCTAAAACGCTATGAACCCGGTTCAGTTTTTAAACCTATAACTATGGCCATTGGCATTGAAACCGGTGCCGTCAGTCCGGAAACAGAATATTATAATACAGGAACTGTTAAAGTCGCGGATAGAGTTATTTCTAATTCCATTCCGAACGCGGTTTTGGGCTGGCAGACGATGACAAAGGTGTTGGAACAATCATTAAATACTGGCGCTGTTTTTGTGGAGCAAAAAGTTTCTAAAGATGTTTTTCTCAAATACTTAAAGGATTTTGGCATTGACAGTAAAACCGGCATTGACGTTGCTGAAACCGCCGGTGATTTATCGGTCTTAAAAAATATGAGGGATATCAACTTCGCTACCGCTTCTTTCGGACAAGGAGTGGCAATGACGCCGATAGAACTTATCAGGGCGCTCGCGGTTATCGCTAATGGCGGTAAGTTAATTAAACCGCGTTTGGTAAAAAAAATCGTATATCATAATGGAAAAAATTACGAAGTAAAAGATGAGCCGGAAAAACAAATAATTTCTTCCGAAACTTCGGCCAAGCTGATAAATATGATGATTAAAGTAGTTGAAAACGGCAGCGGCCGAAGCGCTCAAGTTAAGGGTTATACCATTGCCGGCAAAACCGGCACGGCCCAGGTGCCTAATTTAAAAGGAGGGCCGTATTTAGATGAATATATCCACACTTTTGTGGCTTTCGCGCCGGCTTATGATCCGAAATTTATTGTCTTGATTAAAATTGATAATCCCAAGGGCGTCCGTTTTGCCGAAGGTACGGTGGTGCCGGCGTTTAAGGGTTTAGCCGAGTTTATTTTCAGTTATTTGCAAATACCGCCTGACAAACCTGTTGAAAATCAGCGGTAAAGCGCATATAATCCATTGATATGGCAAATAAACTAAAAGTCGCAATAGTGTTCGGAAGTCGCTCGGTAGAGCATGAAGTTTCTATTGTGACGGCGATGCAGGTTTTTGAAAATATAAATCGCGATAAATATGATATTATTCCGGTTTATATAGATAAGAAAGGGCGCTGGCTGGTTGATGAAAAGCTCGGGAAAATTGAGAGTTTTTCCGCCAAAGGCGGACCAGCCTCTGGCTGGAAGAATTCGTCTATAAAAGCGCAGGAATATTTTTTTGAAGCGTCGCCAAGCAGTAAAGCGCTTTCGCCGAAATCGGCGTTTAAATTTTTTAAGAGTATCAAAGCCGATATTTATTTTCCCGTTATTCACGGCACGTATGGTGAAGATGGGACGATTCAAGGCATATTTGAAATGGCAGACGTTCCTTATATCGGAAGCGGCGTTACTGGTTCGGCTGTCGGCATGGATAAAATTATTCAAAAATCGGCTTTTAAAGATAATAACATTCCGGTTGTGAAGTACGTTTGGTTTTTAAAAAACGAATGGCAAAACGACAAGATCAGAATTATCAAACATATTGAAGAAACTCTTGGTTATCCGGTTTTTGTTAAGCCGGCAAATTTAGGCTCAAGTATTGCCATAAACAAAGCCGCTGGCTTGAAAGAACTGGAAAGCGCTATAGAAATCGCTTCCAGTTTTGACAGGCGGATTATTGTTGAAGAGGGAAAAGAGGGAATTATTGAAATCAATTGTTCGGTGATGGGCAACGACGAACTAATCGCCTCGGTTTGCGAACAGCCGATAAAAGGCGAACAAATGCTTTCTTATGAAGATAAATACTTGAAAGATGGCAAAATTAAAGGCATGGCTGGTTTGTCGCGATTTGTGCCGGCGCCGATAAGCGAAGAACTGACTAAAAAAATTCAGGAAACGGCAAAAAAAGCGTTTTGGGCGATTGATGCCGCGGGCATTGCCCGCGTTGATTTTATGGTTCGTCTCGATACCGAAGATTTTTGGATAACTGAAATAAATACTCTACCGGGTTCTTTATCTTTTTATCTCTGGGAAAAATCCGGGGTTAGTTTTAGTGAATTGTTAGACCGGCTTATAAATCTTGGCTTCGAATGCCACAAAAAACGCCAAGAACTGACTTTCAGTTACGATTCCAATTTGATTTCAAAAGTCGGCGGCGCTAAGCGTTAAAAATAATGATCGGGAAGGTCGTTTTCCAGTAAAATTGCAGAATTGGGGATTGTGAGTTCGGAAAGTTTTGATTTGGCCGCGTCTAAATCAATCACTTCATAAACTTTAGAAATATAATCGTTCCCATAAACTTCTTTCAATCCTTCTCTAAGCGCTTTTTTGTTTGTTTCGCCGACTATGATTATATAGTCGGCGATTTTTGCGGCGCTTCGCGCCGCTTCTTTATTTAATTCAAATTGTTTTTTGCCAAGTTCAATCATCCCCGGCGTAACCAGAATTCTTCTTTGTGCCGGAGTGTTTTTCAGAAGTTCTAAAGCCGAATTAAATCCGGCCGGATTGGAATTATAAGTATCGTCAATAATCGTAATGCCGGCCGAAGTTTTAATAATCTGTTGCCGATGGGGAGTTGGCGGCGCGGTTTTAATATATCCAAAAATTTCTTCTTCCGTCATATCAAAAAATTTTCCGATTTTTATAATCAATTCTTCTTTTGAAGAAAAAAATTCTATTTTACATTTACTCCCATAATTTGGATTATGGTAGTATTTGGATAATTGAGGTTCTAACTCTTTAGGCAGAAAACCAATGCCTTTTTCTGGAAGCGACTCAATAAGTTCTAACTTTGTTTTTAGAATATTTTCTTCTGAACCAAATCTTTCAAGATGCATTGGGCCGACGGCAGTAACTATTCCAATTTCTGGTTTTATTAATTCCGATATTGCTTTAATGTCTCCAATTTGGTAAGCGGCCATTTCGCAGACAAAAATCTCGTGATTTTTCCGGAGATTTCGGAGAATGGTTTTGGCGATACCTAAAGGCGTATTATAATTTCCTTCGGTTTTTAGCGTTTTATATTTATGTATTAATACATGTGCGATTGCGTTTTTGGTTGTCGTTTTTCCGTAAGAGCCGGTTATGCCAATAACGGTTAAGCCGGATATTTTATTTATTTTATGATTTGCCAGAAACACTAAAATTTTTTTGGCCAAAGCATCAACTGGCGACAAAACTTTTGTTGCCGTTCTAATCGCCATTGGTCCATTTGTAAAAATACTAAAAAATCCGGACATAATGAAAATTAGTCGCGCTTTCAGTGTCCAGTCAATTCTCCTTTTTTTTTCTAAAACAACGCGGCCGGGATTATTTTTTAACCAAGCATTAAAGCGTTTTAAATCATATTCTTCAAGCTGAAGAAGATATAAAAGATTGCGAGTTGAATTCATATTTTTTCCGTTTTTTTCTGTACGAAATTTATTGATGTGAAATTTTCCATTGTACCCTAACTTATGCTATAGCAATGGTTATGGTACAAATATTATTTAATAAAATCTTTTATCAATTTAGTAAATTCTTCCGGTTTTTCTAAAAATACAAAATGACCGGCATTTTTTATGACAGCCAGTTTAGCGCCGGGAATTGTCTTGGCTATAAGTTCGCCTTCTCTAAGAGGAGTTATGGCGTCGTTTTCTCCCCAGATAACAAGAGTTGGCGATTTTACTTGAGATAAGTTGGGCGTTAAATCTTCGTTGATAACTTTTTTGAATGTTTCTTTAAGTTCTAGACTTTTAATTTGAGCGTAATCGCTTTTATCATATTTTAATAATTTTAAAGTGAATCTCCTGAATTTTTCCGGCAACAGCGGCTTTAAAATATCCGCTATTTTTTTGAATAAAACAATTTTGCGGCGCGGCTGACGAACGGCGCTGGCGGAAACCAAGACTAATTTTGAAATATTCTCCGGATAAAACAGTGCTAATTTTGCCGCCACCGCGCCGCCAAAAGAATGTCCGATTATTATCGGTTCTTCTATTTTATTTTTTCTTAAAAATTCATAAATAAAATCAGCGTAATCTTTTAAAGTCGTCACTTTTTCTATTGGAGTATTGCCAAAACCGGGTAAGTCTAAAGCAATAATTTCTAAATTTTCTTCAGCCGAATAGACTAAGTTTTTTAGCAAATAAATAATTGGTTCAAATATTTTTGCTGTAGCGCCCCAGCCGTGGAGAAAAACCAATGTTTTTTGAGAGTTCATTAAGCTGAATAATGACACAAAATTATTATTTTTTCCAGAATTGACAATATTGTTGTAATATTGTATTTTAATTTCAATTGTTATTTAAAAATATAAATACAAAAGGTTGCTCAAATGGAAAAGGATATGATCGCATTTTTTACTCCTGAAGTCGCGCTTGATGAGGACTTGCATACTTATAGCGGAGGACTGGGCGTTGTCAGCGGAGATTTTCTAAGGTCCGCACGCAAACTTGGCTTGCCGGTAGTCGGCATAACAATTCTCCCGAGGCAAGGTTATTATGATCAGGTTATTGATAATGGTTCTATGGGGATCAGATATATCAACCGTTATTACGATGGTGTTCTTGAAAGAACGGGCATTAAGTTCACTGTTAATATTTGTTCTTCACCGGTTTGGGTTGAAGTGTGGCGCTTACCGGAAGGGAAATTCGGCGCGGCGCAAACTTTGTTTCTTGATGCCGATATTGATCCTAATGACCATATTTCGCGATTAAACACAATACAGCTGTACGGCGGTTCCCGCGATTCTGGCGCTAATCTTGAAAGAAAAATTGCGCAATCATTGCTGCTTGCGCGCGGGGGCATTGAAGCGCTGAAACGTCTTCATATTTCTGTTTCAAAATATCACGGCAACGAAAGCTATACCGCTTTTGTTCCGATAGAATTGATACAAGAGGCGATTAAAGAAGGAAAAATTTTTCGCGAAGCAGTTGAGTATGCTAAGTCAAAGTTCGTATTTACAACGCACACGCCGGTACGCGAGGGCAATCCGGAGTACAGCGTCAGTTCGGTAATAAGAATAGGCGGCTACGACAAATTTTTTGACGAAGAAACGCTTATAAAAATTGGAGGCGATCCTTTCAATATGACGGCTGCTTGTTTGCGGCTTTCCAAAAAGGCCAATGCCGTTTCTAAAGAACATCTAAAAACAACGCAAAAGCTTTGGCATTGGGTGAATAGCAGCAGTGTTACCAAACGGATTATAGCTATTACCAATGGCGTTAGCCGCGACTATTGGCAGTGTGAAGATTTTGGAACCGCCGCCGCTTCCAAAGAAATGGAAGAAGCAAAACTCAAACACAAAAGAGAGATGACACAATATATTATGGAGAAAACTGGGCGGTGTTTGAGCGAAAACGTTTTAACTATTGTCTGGGCCAGACGATTTGCCGAATACAAGCGCCCGCATCTTCTTTTTTATAATTTTAACCAGAAAAAATCGGAATGGATTAAATCACAACTAAGGGAAAATAAATTGCAGATAATTTATGCCGGCAAGCCGCATCCCGACGATGATAACATGATTCACGCTTTCAATCGGCTTCTCTGCGCGAGTTACGAACTTCCGAATATGGTCGTGCTTGCCGGTTACGAGCTTTGGCTTAGTAAATTGCTTAAAGCCGGAGCCGATGTTTGGCTAAATAATCCGCGTTTTCCTTTGGAAGCCAGCGGCACTTCGGGGATGTCAGCCGCCATGAACGGCGCGCTTAATTTGTCCGTAGTTGACGGTTGGCAGTGCGAAGCCGATCCGGAAAATTTCTTTCCATTTGGCACTCAAATTCCGGGAGGCGATCAAGATTCTTTTGATGCCGAAGAGTTAAAACGTTGCCTTGAAACAGTTGTAATGCCTCTTTTTTATGGAGACAAGGAAGCGTGGTATAAAAAAACTTTGGCCGCGAAACTTGAAGTTGAAAAATATTTTACATCCGATAGAATGGTTTCTGAATATCAGAAATTGCTTTATAAGGATTAAAAAGCCCCTTGGGGGCTTTATTTATTGTTAAATAGTTTTTTAATGGAGTATAATATAAGGAAATATAATTGGGCCGCTATCGTCTAGCCCGGTCTAGGACACGGCGTTCTCAACGCTGGAACCCGGGTTCAAATCCCGGTGGCGGTACAAAACATATGCTTTCACACAATCTAAATTTAAAAATATTTTTACAAGAATTTGTCTCTTTTTTTCTGATCGGAATTTTTAGTATTTTTTCCGCCGCTAAAATTTATGAATTTGGAGAAATTTCAAAAGCGCCTATTTCCTGGTGGCAGTTTTTACTGGCTTTCGGCATCGGCACGGCAGTTATTTTGGGTTTGATTCGTATTATGCACGGCGGTCTTTTTTTGCGGATCTTTTTTCTTTTGGCGTTATTTTCCGGAACATTGATAACGTTAAATATTTTCTTAAATGATATTTGGTCTTTAGTTTTTTCATTACTTTTAGTGGCGATTTACAGTTTTTATCCGTATGTCTGGTTTCATAATTTAATTTTAATTTTAACCTTGCCCGGCATTGCGGCAGTACTTGGCGCCTCTTTAAGTCCTTACGTTGTGGTAATTCTTTTGATTTTTATGTCAGTTTATGACTATATCGCGGTTTACAAAACAAAACATATGGTTAAAATGGCTAAGGCCATGATTGTCGGTCGGGCGATTTTCGCAATGATTTATCCAGAACACTGGCACGGTTTTAAATCGCATCTTAATGAAGCGCATCCGGGAGAGGGTTTTATGATGCTTGGCACCGGAGATTTTGTTTTCCCGATTATTATGGCGACTTCGGCTTACTCTGTAAGTGCTCCGGCGGCTTGGACGGTTTTAGCCGCTTCTTTGTTCGGGCTTTTATTGATGCATCTAATATTCAGTTTGCAAAAAGTTCGCCGGCCAATGCCGGCCTTGCCGCCCTTGGCCGCTTTTTCGATTTTAGGGTTTGCGCTGGCAATAATATTAAAATTTTAAAATTATCGTAGCCCCATCCCGCCTGCGGCGGGACGGCACGACCCCACCTACAATTTTAAAATCTTAATATTATTACCCCCCATATAAACTATGAAAGAATTTTTAAGAGATAAAATTATTAAACCGCTTTTAATTTTAAGCTTGATTTTAAATCTCGGACTTTTTTTATTTTTTTATTTTTTTATAAAACGAAGCGATATTCCGATTGTGCTTCACTATAATGTTGATTGGGGCGTTGATTATTTCGGCGAGGTTAAAAATATATTTATTTTGCCGATTGCCGGTTTAATAATTTTTTTGCTAAACAGCGTTTTGGCTTTAAGATTATGGTTTAAAGTAAAAGGCCTGGCTTATTTTTTGGCAGTTACATCTTTAATTTCAGAAGTTTTTTTGTGGCTAGCAAGTATCTCGCTTTACATTATTAACTCATGATGATATATTGAAAAATTATGAAACTTGCCGTAATTAAAACCGGAGGAAAACAATATCTCATTAAAGAAGGGGATAAATTAAAGATTGAAAAAATCAACGCCCAAGAAGGCGATAACTTTGATTTTGATAAAGTATTATTAGTCGCCGATAAAGAAGTAAAAATAGGAGCGCCAATGCTTGAGGGCGCTAAGGTTTCTGCTAAGGTCTTAAAACAGGGCCGAAGTAAAAAAATCGTTATTTTTCATTACCACTCTAAAACCCGTTACAAGAAAAAAGCCGGCCATCGCCAGCATTTCACCAAGGTTGAAATTTTAGAAATAAAATAACCCCGCAACTGCGGGGTTATTTTATTTCTTTTCTATTTTCGAGAGCTCCCGATAAAGTTTTGGCGTCGGCGAATTCCACGTCGGAGCCGTAAGGAAGGCCTCGCCCGAGGCGGGTTATTTTGACTTTTAGCGGTTTTAATAATTTTTCCAAATAATAAGCGGTTAAATCTCCTTCGTGAGTGGGAGAAATTGCCAAGATGATTTCTTCTATTTTTTTATCGCCTTTTTTTCCAGCCAGAAACTGGTCCGCCTTTGACTGAGAATTTTCAATTCTTTTTACGAGCTCCGGTATTTTCAGATTTTTTGGCACCGAGGTATCCAGAGCCGAAAATAATCCGCCTAAAACATGATATAGGCCCTTATAAGCTTCGGATTTTTCAATGGTTGCCAAGTCGGTTTCTTTTTCAACAACGCAAATAATCGCGTGGTCGCGCGTGGGATTGTCGCAAAAATGGCATTGATTATTTCCATTATTTTCAATTACATAATGGCATAACTCGCACGTTCGAGCATCTTTATCCAAACTCTCAAGCGCATGCTTTATATTTTGGCGAATTTCTTTCGGGCCATTAAGCAGCCAAAAAGCCAATCGGGCGGCCTGACGCGGGCCAACGCCTGGCAATTTTGAAAACTTTTCAATAAAATTTTGGATTGGTTTAGGATACATAAGATTACTAATTACTAATTATTTACGAATATACAAATTGGTATATTAGTAATAATTCGTATATTCGTATTTTAATGTAACTTGTCTAAGTTCTTGAAACTAGTGTAGTCCTCGTTGAAATATAGTTCAATTTTACCCGTTGGGCCATTGCGATGTTTGGAAATGTGAATTTCAGCGATATTTTTTCTGTCGCTGTCTTTTTTTACCTTATCTTCCCGGTAAATAAATAAAACCACGTCAGCGTCCTGTTCAATAGAGCCAGATTCTCTTAAGTCTGATAGTTTTGGCACCTGGTCGGTTCTGGCTTCCGGAGCGCGGGAAAGTTGGCTAACTGCCAGAATTGGGATGTTTAATTCTCTTGATAAGTTTTTTAGCGACCGGGAAATTTCGCTGACTTCCTGGGTTCGGTTTTCTATCCGGCCGCTTCCCTGCATTAGTTGAAGATAATCAATAACTAAAAGTCCCAACCCATGCTCCGATTGAAGGCGGCGAGCCATTGTTCTTATCTGTAAGGCGTTTGGACTGGCGGCATCATCAATATAAATTGGCGCCGATGATAGTGAATCAAGGGCTCTGCTTATTTTTTCAAAATCATTATCCTTTCCCTCGTCCGACAACTGGCCGCTTCTAAGTCGCCACAGATCAACGTTCGCTTCGGCGGAAATAAGGCGTTCAATAAGCTGTTGCTTGCTCATTTCCAAACTGAAAATGCCTACCGGCACTTTTTCGCTGACGGCGGCAAATCTCGCGAAATCAAGGGCCAAAGAAGTTTTTCCTAAAGAAGGCCGGCCGGCTAAGATTATTAAGTCGGCTTTTTGTAAACCGGAAAGTTTTTTATCTAAATCTATAAAACCAGTGGGAATGCCACGCCAAATGTCATCACCTTTATGAAGTCGGTCAAACCGTTCAAAGGCCTCGCCTAGATGGGGCTTAATGTGCTGGAATTCAGAAACCAAAGACGATTGGGAAACTCCAAAAATTTTCTTTTCCGCTTCGTCTATAATTTCATCTATATTTTTATTTTCTTCCCAGGCGAGTGACGATATTTCATATGAAGCGCCGATTAAATCGCGTAATACTCTTTTTTGGTTAACGATTTTAGCGTAGTGGATAACGTTTGAAGCGGTCGGAACGGAATTCATGAGCGTCGTAAGATACGACATCCCGCCGATTTCTTTAAATTGTTTTTTTTCTTTAAGTTTGCTCGAAACCGTTAAAAGATCAATCGGTTCGCTTTTACCGTAAAGCCCGATCATGGCTTCAAAAATTATTTCATGAACTTTACGGTAAAAATCTTTCGGCGCGACAATATCGGCAATTTTAACGATGGCGTCTTTGTCTATTAAAAGCGAACCCAAAACCGATTGTTCGGTTTCAATATCCTGTGGCGGAAGGCGATTGGGGTCGACCGGCGGTGATTTTTTAAATGTTTTAGTCGGCATGATAGTAAAAGTATAATTGTTAAAAAAAATTATCGCAAATAAAAAGTTGAAAACCTGTGAATTAGTCGGTAGAATTTAGCAATGGATAAAGAATTACACAGAATTACTTCTACTTGCATTATATACAAGGACAAAAAATACTTATTATTGCAAAGAAGCCTTGAAAAGAAGGCGTTTCCGGGCAAATGGACGGTTCCCGGCGGCGGGCTTTCTGTTGATGATTATATTAATACGCCCAAAACCACATCCGAACATTGGTATTATGCGGTTCTAAATTCTCTGCGGCGGGAAATAAAAGAAGAGGCGGGAATTGAAGTGGAGGGTTTGAAATATCTTTGCGACATGACATTTATCCGACCCGATAATATCCCCGTTGTGATTTTAAGCTTTTACGCGCCGTACAAAAACGGAGAGGTGAAGCTTGATAAAGACAGTATTAACTACGCTTGGGTAACTTACGAAGAAGTAAAAAATTACGACATGGTTGAGGGGTTGATTGACGAAATAAAAATGGTTGACGAATTATTAAATTAATAAAAGATAAATAATTGAATTTATACTAACTAAACGATCGTTTTTATAGTATAATCATGAATTATAAAATAAATATTTTAAGGTATGAATAAAAGAGGGGAACTAACAAAACAAATTTTATTAGTCCTAGGCGCTGGATTTGTAATTACCACTGTAATGGTATTACCAGGGTCTGCCGAAATGTTTAGGCCCTTGATTAAGTTAATTAAAAAGTTTAAGACCAAGAAACAAAGTTTTGTAAAATCAATAAAAGCGATGAAACGAGACAGATTAATTGATTTTAAAGAAGATGGAGAAATTTCTAAAATAGTTATTTTAGAAAAGGGCAGGGAAAAATTATTAAAATATAATCTTGATAGTTTAGAGATCAAAAAACCAAAAAAATGGGATGGCATTTGGCGGATTGTAATCTTTGATATCCCGGAAGGCGAAAAAATCGCGCGCAACGCTCTGCGTTTGAAGTTAAAAGAATTGGGATTTTATCAATTGCAGAAAAGCGTATTTATTTATCCGTATCCATGCCTTAGCGAAATTCAATTTATTGAAGAAATTTTTAAAGTCGGCCCTTATATAAATTTTATTGAAGCTCAAAAAATCGAAGGCGACGAGTGGCTTAAACAAAAATTCTATTTGTGATTGCTGTTGCGATTGCCACGTTGAATATAAGGTAAATTTTAATTTTACTTATACTATAAAAACGATCGTTTTTATAGTATAACTTAACATATTTATTACTAGCGTAGTATTTTATATTAACTTTAACGACTTGATATTTAACAATTTAAGAGTGGAGAATGAAATGGCAGACAAGGAAAAAAAATATCTAGAGGAAAATTATTTATGGTCCTTAATGATCTTATGATAAAAACTGACTTTGTTCCCGAAGATATTTTACAGCTTACCGATCTTTTAATTTCAAAAGCGGAAACAAATAAGATGTTGCGCCTCATTCATTGCGGAGCGTGTGAAAAAGGAGTTTTCATTCCGGTGTTGCAGGGATATGTACATCCTGATCAACAAGTATTTGATAAAAGTAAATTGCAACTCTTGATACTGATGATTTGTAGTTATTGTAGATATATTTACAAGGAACGGATTTTTCCTTATAAATATATCTGCTTAGATAAAACAATAGAATCACAGTCACAATTAAAATTTCCTGTTTAGAATCACGGACTTCGGTCCGTTTTATTTTTTTTATTTCTTTTTTAATTTTGGTCCGAGCGGGGTGTCTTCAACTAGCCAGCCAGCCGCTTCAATTTTTTTGCGGAGTTCGTCGGATTTTTTGAAATTTTTTTCTTGGCGATATTTTTCTCGTTCTTTTGCCAGTTTTAAAATTTCTGTTGGAATTTTTTCGGTTTTTATTTCAGAAAGATTTAGCCCTAAAACTTTATCAAAATCAATAATCAACGCGTATTTTGTTTCAATATCTATTTTTTTTGATTTAATAACTTCCCACAAAAGCGCTAAAGCGCGCGGAGTTTCTAAGTCATTGTTTATATAATTTTTAAATTTTGCAATAAAATCTTTCTTTGACAATACCCTTACATTCTCAAGTATGTTGGGATGTTGTGTTGCTGTTTTTAAATTTTTTACCGCTTCTCGTAGTTTTTCAAGCGCGTTTCGCGTTGCCTCAAGCGATTTCCAAGTAAAATTCAATTTTGAGCGGTAATGTGCGGTCAAAACTAAATAGCGGAAAGCCAGCGGATCAAAACCTTTTTTTTCAATATCGCGCAAGGTAAAAAAATTGCCGAGCGATTTTGCCATTTTTTCGCCATCAACCAACAAGTGTTCGCCTTCAATAAAATATTTTACAAATAATTTTCCGGTCGCGCATTCCGATTGGGCGATTTCATTTTCATGGTGGGGAAATATCAAATCAACCGCTCCGGCGTGAATATCAAAAGTGGCGCCGAGATATTTCATTGACATTGCCGAACATTCAATATGCCATCCTGGCCTACCTTCGCCAAACGGCGCTTGCCACCATGGTTCACCGGCTTTTGCCTTTTTCCATAAAACAAAATCTTCGGCGTTTTCTTTTGTATATTCGTCAGCATCCGCTCTCGTTCCGGCCTTAAGTTCCCGCGATTTTATGCCCGAAAGACGGCCGTATTTCTTAAACTTTGAAACGTCAAAATAAATTGAGCCGTCCGCTTTGTATGCCAGCCTTTTTTTAAGAAGTGTCCCAATAATTTTTATCATTTCTGGAATATGCGCCGTGGCTTTTGGATATTTGCTCGCTTCTTTAATATTTAATTTTTTTAAATCTCCGTAAAACGCTTTTTCATACGGTTCGGTAAATTCATAAATAGTTTTTCCGGCTTTTTTGGCGCCGCCGATGATTTTATCTTCAACGTCCGTGATATTCATTATGTGTTTTACTTTATAGCCGCTGTATTCCAGCGCGCGGCGCAAAATATCTTCAAAAATATAAGTCCGCAGATTGCCGATATGGGCGTAGTTATATACCGTTGGCCCACAGGTATACAGACCCACTTTTAGCAGCCTTAACGACTTAAAATTTTCTTTTCTTTTGGTTAGGTAATTGTAAAATTTTAAAGCCATTTTCTGGTTTTAAAGTAAAGCCACATTACGAGTACGGTTAGCGCGACTAATCCGGAAATTATCCAGAAACCGTAAGGCAAGCCTCGAATAGGATTGGTCGCGGTGTCAATTTGTAAAATTGTGGCGATTAACATCGCCGGAAAGGTAATAAAAGATAATATAGTAAAAGTTTTTACAATGGCGTTTGTTTTATCATTGAGCAGATTGGCGTTAGTATTTTCAAGCGCGTTAATCGTATCGGTATAATTATCAATTTCGTTCCAGACTTTTTCATAATCATCCAAGAGATCGCTGAAATAAACAGCCAAATCCGTTTCGTCTTTAAAGAATTTTAACGCCTTGTTGCCGAGTGATTCAAAAATTCGGCGAAGCGGCCTTATGGCGATTCTAAAATCCAGAATGTCGCGCTTAATCATTGAAATTTCTCTTATCATATCGCGTTCAAGGCTTTTAAATATGCCGTCTTCAATATGCTGGATATTTTTGCTGATATGAACCAGCTCTCGCTCGGCAAAATTCAAAAACTCTTCGTTTAACCAGTAAAAAAGATGGCCGGTTGTAGAGCCGAAATATTTATTTTTTAACTCCGGTTTGTTCTGGAATTTTTCCATGAAATTTTTTATTGGTTCAAGTGATTCATTATGAACCGTAATAAGATGGTCTCGGGTTATTAGAAAATCAACTTCAACGGGGGTAGTAGTGTGCTTTTTCTCGTTGAATATAGGAACGTAAGTTACCAAAAAAAGATAATCATTGAAATGTTCCACCTTTTCCCTTTGGGAAGATGGTATCAGTTCGCTTAAAGTTACCGGATGAAAATTAAAATTATTTATAAGCCAGTCAATATCTTTTTGGGTCGGTTTTTCAATATCAACCCAGGTTAAATTATTTTCGGTTATAGTATTCATTTTAGAAAGTTTAATGATAACAATAATTTATTTTATCATAAATCGGTAATAAAGCGCTATTAAAAACAAATGATTGACTTTATAATTAAAATATTGTATTATGCTATTATAATATTATCTTTAACAATGGAGGCGGTTGTCGTGAATACGAATAATGGCGCGAGGGCGCTGTCAATGGATATTTGCGTTCGTTCCACTTATAAGATTCAAGTTGGGGCGGTTTTGACTGATAAAAATGGCAAAATTTTTGCATGGGGATGGAATCATCCCTCGGTCGATGGTTTAACACAACATGCCGAAGCACATGCTGTTTCCCGCGCCAATCATTATCGGCTCAATGGAGCGCGACTAACTGTTGCCGGCAGGAAACAGAAGAACGGTAATTGGGTTTTATCAAGGCCATGCGAAAGAAAGTGTTTGCCTATGGTACAAAATTTGGGCATTTCGGAAATTGAATTTATCACGCCATCCGGTAACTGGGAGTTTTTAAAACTCAAATATGTGCGGGTTCGTTAGTTTTCAATTGAAAACAGCGGACCCTTTTTTGTTTACATAATTAGCAATCTATTGACATGAGTGCTAACGGTTTGATATACTGCCCTTGTTATGCATTTAGATGGCAGGCAACAGGAAATATTTGAAATAGTGATTGAGGAATTTATAAAATCGGCGCGGCCGGTCGGTTCCGAATTTTTAGCCGAAAA
>CAZKLP010000003.1:21508-37060 GCA_964553885.1 uncultured Candidatus Saccharibacteria bacterium | reverse complement strand
GTTAGTAATATTTTGCTTATGTTGATTATCTTAACCGTTACCATTGGGTCTAAATGCGGAAAATAATTTACCTCTCTTTTTCCTCTTAAAAAAGTCGCGATTTCACTGGCTAATCGGCCTAAAGATTTTCCCGTGGCATCAATATTATAAATTTTAGGTTTACTTGTCATAATTAAAATTTGAAAATTAAGTTTTAATGAGTTCAATAATTGCCATTTTCGCGCCATCATTTTTTCTGGGCTCTATTTTCATTATCCGGCAGTAACCGCCGCCGCGTTCATTAAACCGCGGCGATAAATCCTTGAACAATTTATTTACAGACTTTAAATCCAATCTTTTCAAGATTAAACGCCGGTTTGCTAAATTATCAACTTTTGCCCTGGTGATAGTTTTTTCAATCATTGGCCTGATTTCTTTTGCCCGCGCTTCTGTGGTTCTTATGCGTTCTTTTAGAATCAATTCTCTTATTAGATTCCATAAAAAAATCTTTCTAAAATCCGCCGGTCTTCCGAATTTTCGATGTTTTCTTAAATGTTTCATGATATTGAAATTTCGATATTATATTGATATATCAGGACGTTTTTAATCTTCTGATTTTAATGTAAGTCCGAGCTTGCCTATCGCTTTTTTTATTTCTTTTACCGCGTGTTTACCCAATCCTTCAAGTTGTAATAAATCACGCTCCTTTAACCTTAAAAGCCCGGCAACAGTTTTTACGCGGTTCTCCAAAAGAATATTTTGGGTTCGGTTTGAAAGTTTAAGATCTTCTATTTTATTTTTTGTCATGTCTTCCTCTTCTTCTTTTTCAATTATTTTTTCTTTAGACTCTTCTTTACGCTCGGCTTTCGCGGTTTTACCCATAGGAGCGATAATAACTTGAAATTGCTCAATTAAAATTTGAGCCGCGCTTACAAGCGCTTCGGTAGGAGTTATCGTGCCGTCGGTTTCAATATCAAACTTTAGTCTATTATAGTTGGTTTTATCGCCAACACGCATATCTTCAATATCATAATTTATCATGCCAATGGGCGTAAAAATAGCGTCAACCGCGATACTGCCAATCTCTTGCTTATCTTTTTTGCGAGTTTCCAGTTCTGAATAACCGAGTCCTTTTTCTACCTGCATTTCTATTTCCAAAGAAGCGCTTTTGGAAGTAAGAACGGCAATTAAAGCGTCGGGATTGGCAATTTCAATTTGCGATGTAAGTTTTATATCACCGGCCAACACCCGTTTTTCGCCCCTTGCTTTTAAGGTGACGGTTTGCGGCTTGTCGTCATAAATTTTAAATCTTATTTGTTTTAAATTTAAAATTATCTCAACAACGTCTTCCAAAACACCGGGAATAGTGGAAAATTCATGATTAACGTCTTTTATTTTTACGGATGTTATAGCCGCTCCCGGAAGAGACGATAACATTACGCGGCGCAGAGCGTTGCCCAAAGTTAGGCCATATCCCGGATAAAGTTCCTCTATTTCAAAAATGGCCTTATTTTTAGAAATTTGTTCTATTAATTTTGGCGCCTTCGGCAAAGAAATGTTTGTATTCATAATTTATTTTATATTTTAATAATTTTATTTTGAATAAAAAGCGACAATTAAGTTCATATTGAAATTTTTTGGCAAATCATCATTTAGAGGTTCGCCTTTTATTTTTATTTCTAAATTTTTTATGTCAATTAAAAGCCATGAAACCACTTCGTGTTTTTTTAGTTTATTCGTTAAGTCAAAAAATATCTGTTTCGGCCGGCTTCGCGGCTTTATACTAATTGTCTCGCCAATTTCAACTTGATACGACGGAACGGTTACTTTTTTATTATTAACCAAAAAATGGCCATGGCTTACCAACTGCCGCGAAATACTTCTTGAATCGGCAAAACCGCTTCTGTAAATTACGTTATCAAAACGCCGTTCCAGCATGCTAAGCATTAGATTGCCGGTCATTCCTTTGTATTGTCTTGCCGCGTTAAAACATTTTTTTAGTTGCTTCTCGCTTATGCCATAAGTAAATTTTATTTTTTGTTTTTCCAGAAGTTGCGCTCCAAATTCAGATAAGGGGCGCCGGCGGGCTTTCCCATGCTGGCCCGGCCGATAAGGTTTTTTTAAAAAAGACGATTTGGGCGAGAAAGACCTCTCGGCTTTAAGGCCGAGGTTTTCTCCCACTTTTCTTGATAATTTTTCTTTTGGTCCGGTGTATCTAGACATAAATTTCGATATTTAGATATATCGCGCTTAAACTCTTCTTACTTTTTTTGGTCTCGGGCCGTTGTGAGGAATTGGGGTTATATCTTTTATAGACACAATATTTAATCCATGGCTGACAAAAGCTCTTATGGCCGATTCTCTGCCCGAGCCAATGCCTTTTACAAATATCTCAATTTCTAAAAATCCATTTTTTCTAATTTTTTCTAAAACCGCTTCCGCTACTTTAGCTGCGGCATAAGGCGTGGCTTTTTTAGGGCCGTTAAAACCAAGGGCTCCAGCCGAAGACCATGCTAAAACTCCTCCTCCGTCATCGGTAACCGTGATTTTGGTATTATTATAACTGGCTTGAATATAAATTTTCCCTTTAACAATTTGTCGACCGGTTTTTCCACCCAAAACATTCGCTCGTTCTTGTCCGGGCTTTTCGCTTTCCTTTAGTAGCTCTGCTTCGGTTTGTTTTTTTATTTTTTTCTTTCCCATACGTTATGGATTATGTTTTTTCGGCTCCTTTCTTTCTGCCGGAACCGACGGTCTTTCTCACATTGCCCCTTCTAGTTCTGGAGTTTGTCTTGGTCCTCTGCCCCCTTACCGGCAATCCTCTAGAATGGCGATAACCCTTATAAGAGCTAATTTCCTTTAACCTCTTAATATTACCTTGGGTTAGCCTTTTTAAATCTCCTTCAATTTTATAATTTTTTTCAACGAAATCCTTTAAACGCGTTAATTCTTCATTAGTTAATTCTTTGGCTCTTTTATCAGGATTAATTTTAACCTGTTTTAGGATTTTAGCCGCCAAAGGACGCCCAATACCATAAATATACGCAAGCGAAGCGATTATTTTTTTATTTTCCGGAATATTAACTCCAGCAACTCTTGGCATAATATTTATCCCTGTCTCTGTTTATGTTTTTTAGTTGAACAAACAACATAAAGACGCCTTTGTCGGCGAATAATTTTACACTTAGCGCAAATTTTTTTAACACTTGCCCGTACTTTCATAATCGTCTTATTATCCTGCCTCGCCTTTTATCGGAAGACGGTTCAACTTCTACCCGATCACCGACTAAAACGCGAATAAAATTCAACCGCATTTTACCCGATAAATGAGCCAAAACTTCCGTACCATCTTCTAATTTAATTCTAAACGTTGTGTTTGGTAAGGCCTCTATAACAGAACCTATAAGTATTAATCTTTTATTATCTATCACGGTAAATATTAATTGTCAATATTTATATTAATTTTATTCAAGTTATTGGGCGCTTTTTTAACCCAAAACGGCCAAAGAAAAATAGCGGCGGCGCTGATATATGTTTTTTCGGATATAATAGTTCTCATCCCGGTTTCATCGCGTCCGGCCAATTCTTTCTTGAGAGCTTCAAGATCGGCCGGCAAAGCGTTGTTTTCATCAATATTAAAAGTAAAAAATAATTCTCCCTTCTTAAAATCAACGCGACTAACTTTTGGATAGACGATATTACCTTTAAAACTAAAATTCTTTAAATCCGGATAATGGCTTGACGTAAAATAGTTAATCATTGTTCTTAAATCTTTTTCTTTAAAAAATAATGCCTGCCAATTAACTTTCATGCTTAAAACAGGGGCGGATCCGCCTTTATCCGTATTAACTTTAAAATCATCAGCTCTGATTATGGAAGCGCCGTCTATTAATTGTAAATCTGAATCTTTCAGTGTGCTTAAAATATCGGTTTTTAATTCTAATGCTAATTTATCTTGAAGTTCTTTTTTATTTCTCAGTATCTCTGCGTTGCTTAAGGACACTCTTTTTAGAACAGCCATTGGTTCAACGCTAAGCGCGTAAAAACCGGCGTATTTTGGCGTTTCTTTAAAGCCCGGGATGGTAAAATAAGACGGACCGATTAAATATTCGTCTGATATTCCACTACCAACAACTTCCGCTTTAACGGAACTGGGCGTTAGTTTCGCGCCAGATACTTTCGCGCCCGGAATAATAACAGAATTCTGTATTCTAAAAATTTTACCGTCTTTTGTTTCAAACCGCGTCTCTGCCACTAACTTTTGAGAAGTAGCGCTATAAGCATTATAAATTTCTATAACGCCGCCAATTACGGGAGATCTTTCAATTGTTTTTGAACCTGTTTTATCTAATGAAAAATATTGCCCCGGTATAATACCGCTTACCAAATTAGAAGAACTTATATTTTTACTTACGGCAATGGGGATTTGAGCTTTAAGCGGTATTTTCTTTAAAGAAATACTGACATCGGCTTTAGGTAAAATTAAATACATTGTCGCTCCAAAAAGCAAAAATCCGATGACAGTAAAAAAAGATATCAAGTATTTTAAATTAAAACGGCGCCACCGGCTTTTTGATTTTAGTTCGTTATTTTTTAAATCTCCGCCATAAAAATTTTCAAGATTTTTTTCTAAATCGGAATTCTGACTCGCCGTTTCATAGATAATTGGTTCCGGCGACAGCTTATACTCTGTTCTCGGTTCTTCAGGCAGTTCTTTTTGTGGTTTTTCCGGCAACTCTTGAACTTCTAGAGTAGTACTCTCTTCCGGCGCCCTGTTAAACGATGGCGGCAAAATATCCGTCATTACTTTTATTTTTTTAACGGATTTTATCGGTTCCGATATTTTGGCGGAAAAATTATTACTATCGTAAATTAACATTTTTATTTTTTTAGCGAATGATTTTATTTCATCATTTTCCGTACTAAGGGACAATGTTCTGCCAATACTTTCGGCTTCTTCTTTTAAAACTTTTAGAGAATTTAAATCAGTTACAATGATAGAATTTTTCGGTAAAACCAAAACGACCTCTTGTTGCTTTGACCGCATTAAACGGTCAATTAAGATGGCGGCGCTATCTTTAGTTCTGGCTCTTATTATTTCAAAACCTTGGGGCATTGTTAATATTTTAACACATTTTTAATTGTCATTCCACAATAGCTCTGATTCTTCTTATTCCGGCGCTTGACGATTCCTCTTTTATAATTTTAAAATCGCCGATTTCACCTGTATTTTTAACATGTGGCCCGTCGCAAAATTCTTTTGAATAGGCCCTGCTTAAATCGAGGTCGCCGACGGAATAAACGTTGACCTCATCTGGATATTTTTCTTTAAAAAACGCCCTGGCTTCCAATTTTAAAGCCTTTTCTTTAGGCATTTTTTGCGCGTGAACCGGCAAATTCATTTTTATTTTCTCATTGACGATATCTTCAATTTTTTTAATTTCTTCCTCAGTCAATTTTCGAGGAAAACTAAAATCAAATCTTGTCCTTTCCGGCGTAATGTCAGATCCCATCTGCTTAACATCCGCGACCTCGCCTAAAACATCATGCAACGCCTGATGCAATAAATGCGTCGCTGTGTGAAGTCTTGTGATTTTTTGCGTGTCTTCTATGCCTGTCCTATGTCCCGTGTCACTTATCACCAACCCATGACCTCCGAATTTTTTTTCCGCTCCGGCGCGGGAAATTTCCTGATGTTTTTTTAGCGAGGTTTCCCAGCCGGACTCGTCAATGGAAAATCCCTTTTCTTTCGCCAATTCGCGCGTTAATTCCATCGGGAATCCATAGCTTTCATAAAGATAAAAAGCGTCATTTCCGGAAATGATTTTATCAGTTTTCATTCCAAGCATTTTTTCAAGTTCTTTCAGTCCGTTTTTAAGAGTTTTTGAAAATTTTTCTTCTTCTTTTTGGATAACCATAAGAATGTCTTCTTGCTTCACTCCAAGTTCCGGATAAAATTCTTTATATATTTCTATAACTTTTTGAGCCAAAGGAATTAAAAATTTTTTATCTAAATTCAAAATCTTACCGTGGCGAATGGCCCGACGCAAAAGTCGGCGCAAAATATATCCTTGGGCCATATTAGACGGCAAAACTCCATCGGCAATAAGAAATGTTGCCGCTCTTATGTGATCGGCAATAATTCTAACTGAACGCGCTTCATTTTCCGTATCTTTATGAGGGATTGTCTGAATGAGAGATTCAAATAAATCGGTTTCAAAAACTGTTGGAGCGTTTTGGATAACTTTTACAAGCCGTTCAAATCCCCAGCCGACATCAACTCCTTTTTTCGGCAATGGAGAAATTTTTCCGTCGCTTTTACAATAATATTCCATAAACACGAGTGTCGCCACCTCAAGATTATCAACGTAAACTTCGTTTGACGCGCCGCACGGCCCTTCTGGCCCGGCTGGACCCCAAATGTTGCCATCTTCTCTAGTTCCGAGTTTTATTCTGTCTGCTGGCAAAAATCGTAGCCAAGCATCGTATGATTCTTGGTCTTTTGGAATTTTTTTATCTCCTTCAAATACTGAGGCAGATATCCGTTCTTTATCAATCCCAAAAATTTCAGTAAGGAGTTCAAAAGTCCACCCTATTGTTTCTTCTTTAAAATAATCGCCGAAAGAAAAATGCCCTAGCATTTCAAAAAAAGTAAGATGCGACTCGTCGCCCACCTCATCAATATCGGAAGTGCGGAAGGATTTTTGGATTGAAGCAGTCCGCCGCGATCCGAAATCTTTAATCGGATCCTTGTCGCCGGTAAAATACGGTTTGAATTGCTGCATTCCGGCAGTCGTTAAAAGCACCGACGGATCATCTTTGGGCACAAGCGAACTTGAAGAAACAATAATATGTCCTTTTTTAGCAAAAAAATCTAAAAATTTTTGTCGGATTTCAAATGATATCATCATCTTAATATTATCAGAGCTATAAGTTAAATTCAAACAATTTCACTTGTGTAATAAATTAGCTATAGCTAATTTATTACAATTTTATAATTTTTAATTTTCGAAATATTCCAACGATCGTTGCTGATTTCCGAAATGCAGGTATAATTCCGATCGGAATTTCACATGCATTTCTAACCGTCTATAATACCGCCGCCGAGCATCTCGCCGGTCTTGGTGTAGAAAACCGCGCTTTGGCCGGGAGTAACGGCCCTTTGTGTTTCGTTAAAAATAATTTTTAACCTTTTAGACTCGAGGTTTCCTATTATCCCATTTTCAGACGATCGTCTGTAAGTGGGATAATTTGATAATTCAAAAAGCGAAGCTTTTTGAAGCGGTTGGCGATAACGGATGCGAATCAGGCATTTAAATGGCAGTTTCGATTGTTCCCCAGAAATCCAATTTATATCTTTTATCGACAATTCTTTAGCAAAAAGATCTTTACTGTCACCTTCGCTAACCCAAAGCGTATTGGTGTCAACATCTTTAGCCGCGACATAATAAATTTTCCCCTGTTCGCCAGGCAAACTGCCTTTAATGCCGATCCCCTTTCTTTGGCCAATAGTGTAAAAAGCCGCGCCATCATGCGTGCCAATAGTTTTTCCTTTAAGATTTTTAATCGGCCCGGGATTTATGCCGATTTTTTCCTTTAAAAATCCGGCAACGTCAATTTCGCCGACAAAACAAACCCCTTGCGAATCGGGTTTTTCCGCCGTCGGCAAGCAGCATTTACTTGCTATCGCTCGTATTTGCTGCTTTGTGTAATCGCCTACCGGGAAAAGGCAATGTTTAAGCTGTTTTTGCGTTAAAGTCCAGAGAAAATATGATTGATCTTTGTTGTCATCTTTTGCCTGCAGTAACTTGAAAACGGAGTTTCCACTTGGACACGGCGTGTCCAAGTTAACATAGTGGCCGGTTGCGATATAGTCCGCTCCCAATGCCAGAGCTTTTTTTAAAAACAGACCAAATTTAATTTCCCGGTTGCACATTACATCCGGGTTAGGAGTTTGTCCGGCGGCGTATTCTCTAATCATATAATCAACCACTGCTTTTTTAAATTCACTTTCAAAATCAAAAACATAAAAAGGAATTCCGATTTTTTCGGCAACCCGCCTTGCATCGGTTGCATCTTCTTCCGCACATCCGGTTGGTGACCATCCTTTCATATATACTCCGGCAATATCGTGTCCTTTTTGTTTTAACAACAATGCCGCGACGGATGAATCAACGCCTCCGGACATGGCTACGAATATTTTTTTTCGCTTGCTCATAATTGAAATATTCTGACACAGAAAATTAAAAATCGCAAAAAAACCCCGCGAAACGCGAGGTATAGAAGTTAATAAAAATTAGCAAACATTGTAATCGCAATTACTGCAGTGACTGCACCCTTCTTCATAAATCAACGCACCCTGTTGGCATTTTGGGCAGCGATTGCCGCGAAAAATCTTAATTTCTTGTTCTTTCATGTCTTTATCGTCAACAAAACCGAAGTATTTTAGATAAAAATCAATAGCCTTGCTGACACCATCAGCCAAAGAGGTGACTTTTTCTTTTCCAAAACCGGAAGCGCGGCTTCCGCCAATGCCTTTAAGCTGATCCTTAAGCTGGGTTAAACGCTCAATCGGCGTTTTTGGCGATTCAATCCTCAAATGGGCTGAGGCAAGTCGTCCAATGGCTTCGGCATCGGCCGCGGCATCAGTTCCCGCTTTGGCAACACTGATAAAGATTTCAAACGGCTCAATCGGTCCGATTTCAATATCATAATTAATAGTGACAAAAGCGGCGCCATCGGGCGTTTCTACGCGCGTGGTAATTCCATGAGCCGGCTTAGGCCTTGAACGAATGAAATCGCGGTAAGCTAATTTGTCTTTTTTATTATCACCCACTCCTATCGAAAGTACCCCGCCTTTACAGCCATCGCGAAAAACGGTAATTCCTAAGCAAGCGGTTTCATAAGCAAGCCAATAAATTTTTTCAATGTCGGACGGCGTAGCTGAGTTAGGCAAATTAATGGTTTTACTTACTCCATTATCGGTATTTTTCTGAAAAGCGGATTGAATTTTGACATGCCACTCCGGCTTTATCTCGTGAGCGGTGACAAAAACTTTTCTCACATCATCTGGAATACCGTCTAAATCATTAATTTGGCCGCGGTTTTTAACTTCTTCTTCAAGTTTTTCGGAATAAAATCCGCGCTTTTTGGCAACTTCAATAAATCTTTCAAATCCGGGCTGGATCCGGTGCAAAATCCGATTTTCAAACTTATGAACTTCTGTAAGGCCGTAGAATGGCTCGATGCCGCCCGAACAACCGGCTAAAATTCTGATTTCACCTGTCGGGGCGATAGTTGTAATTGTGCAGTTTCTCATTGGCTTATCGTCGCTATAAATACTCTGTTCCCAAAGCGGAAAAGGTCCGCGTTCCGCGGCAAGCTTTTGCGATTCATCGTGACCGATATTGTTAATAAATTTTGAGACTTGTTCCGCCAGCTTAATAGCGTCATTTGACGCGTAGGGCGTATCAAGATAAGTCAGCATATCGGCCCAGCCCATAACGCCGAGACCAATTCGCCTAATTTTATGGGCAAAATCCATAATCTGGGAAAGCGGATAAGGATTAAGTTCAATAACATTGTCCAAAAAGCGGACGGCTAACCGTATGGTTTTCTCCAGTTCTCCAAAATCAATCTTGTATTTATCGTTTTCCTTGGTTAGAAACTTGAAAAGATTAATGGAACCCAAATTACAAACATCAAAATCAAACAATGGTTGTTCGCCGCAAGGATTGGTCGCGTTAATTAATTTAATCGACGAAATCGGATTTGCCCGCCATCTGTTGGTTTTATCAATAAACCACAAACCGGGATCACCGGTTTCCCATGCCATCTTTACAATGGCGTCAAAAACTATTCTGGCTTTAATTCTGGATACAACCTCGCCATTCTGCGGAGCGATTAAATCATATTCGGCGTCATTTCTGACCGCTTCCATAAAAACGTCGGTTGCCGCCACGGATATGTTAAAGTTGGCAATTTGCGTGCCAAGAAGCGAAATCCTCAAAAGGTCCAGAGCGCGCTTGCTGTAAATAAAAGGTTTTACGCGTTCATAGATTATTTTATTTTTATCCGTTAATATTCCCTTTGATTGAATGAATTCCAGAATATCGGGATGGTGAACATTCATAATAGCCATATTGGCGCCGCGGCGCATGCCGCCTTGTTTCACGAATTCAGTTGAAGTATCAAATACTTTAAGGAAAGAAACGGGACCGGATGACTTGCCTCTGGTTGATTTAACCAAAGCGTCTTTTGGCCGCAAGGATGAAAACGAAAAACCGGTTCCGCCTCCGGATTTGTGGATTATCGCCTGCCACTTAATGGCATCATAAATTCCATCCATAGAGTCTTCAATCGGAAGAACAAAACAGGCGGAAAATTGCAATCCATTTCCGGTACCGGCATTATAAATTGTCGGAGCATTCGGGAAAAATTTTCTTTCCGCCATCAGCGCATAAAATTCTTTTGCCAAATTAATGACTTCAGCGTCGGATTTACCATATTTTTTATCGGCGGAAGCTATGTGGTAACCAACCCGCCAGCACATGCCATCAACTGTTTCAACTATTTCTCCATCTTTATCACGGCGCAAGTAACGCTCGTTAATAAGTTTAAGCGCGTCTTCGGTAAAAGCGGGGAAAATAAGACCATCGGGCATTGGAGCGACAAAAATCTTTTTTTGCGACATTTTTCACTCCTTATTTATAATTTTTAAAGAACAAAAAACCAAAAGTAAAAAAAGTATAGCATAAAAAAATATTCAGTCAAAATTAAAAATATGGACAAAAAAATAGTATTTAGTATATAGTATTTGGTATAAAAAATCCGAATACAAAATATAATATATAAATATGTTATCAATAAACGATTTACAAAACGGAATAAATATCGTTTACGAAGAAACGCCTTATCAGGTCTTAGAAGTCCTCCATCTTCATATTGGCCGCGGCGGCAGTAGTATTCAAACGAAACTGAAAAATTTAAAAACCGGCGCGGTTTTAAACCGTAATTTTAAGCCGTCCGACGTTTTCGAAGAAGCGGATATCGAAAAACAAAAAGTAAAAAATCTTTACAGCCACCGCGAAGAATATTGGTTTTGCGAAGAAAATAACCAGGCAAACCGTTTTAAACTATCAAACGAACAGCTTGGCGATACTATTAATTTCTTAAAGCCAAATACTATTGTTGAGGCGCTAAAATTTAACGGCGAAATTTTAAATATCACCCTTCCGATTAAAATGGATTTTAAAGTCGTTGAAGCTCCTCCAGCCACCCGCGGCAACACCGCCCAAGGCGGAACAAAAACCATCATCATAGAAACCGGCGCTCAAATTGTTGTCCCCCTATTTATCAACGAAGGCGATGTAATCCGGGTAAACACGCAGACCGGCGAATACGTAGAAAGAATGGAGAAGGGAAAATAGAGAGGGTATGTTTTAATCTTTATCGTGATTTACAATTTTCTCTTTTCTGATCTAATTTAGGAGAGAATAAGAATCTATTTTAACTTTGCAATTTTCTTTAACTTGCCTCCGGCAGTCGTTATAGTAATTTTGGATAAATTATTAAGTCCCTTCGCTACAGTTTGTACAAGAGCATCGGGTTTAAATACATATGGCTCGTTTTGTATTATTTTTAAAAAATTATTTTTCTTATTTTCAAAATCAGCATCACTGATAGAATCTTTTACTGTCTGTACTAATGCATTGTGAATATAATTACCTTTTCATCACGATCAAAGTTTTTTATAAATAAGTAATTATACTTTATCCAATTATTTGACGGTAATAATTTTTCCATACTTTCAGAAATTGCAACGCCATGCTTTTTCATTAAATCAATGACTTTTTCAGCGTTCCTAATTTCCATCAATATAATACTTGCCGCATCTCTCTTGTAATCCCACTTCTGTTTTAAATAAATAAAAATGGCAAAAAAACCAACGAGAAAAGTCGCAACACCAATATTATTATTTAAAAAGTTTTGAATAAATTTGAGAATCTCAATCATCGTATATATTTACTTCCAACCTTGTCCTATAATCCGCCAGGCGACTTGGTCTTGCGGGATTTGAATAGGGCCTTGGGGGATTTGCTGGACCATATTTACCTGCTGTTTTTTATACTCTACCGAAAGCTCAAAATGATTTGATAACTGCCCGCTTTCAATAAACGCGATTTTGTAATCTTTTTTATTCTGCATGGCATTCAGTCCCAGTTCGTTTTCCGGATTCCATAATGTGCCAAGATCCATTTCTTTTTTATATTCTTCATACAAATCGGTCATTGCTTTAGATAGTAAATTATCGGCAAAATTAACGGTTTTTAGCCCCAAATCTTCTTTCGCTTCTTTCCGGCCGATAAAATACTGGTGCGAATAAAGTTTTTCCGTGAAGTAATCAACGATTTTTTCTATTTCATCATCTTTCATCGGCGATTTATGACTTTTCAAAAGCCGTTTTGCGAGAACGCGGATTAAATTATGGATGCGGTTGACGTTGCCAAGCGCTAAAGGATGGATTTGCGGATTTGATTCCACGAATTTATTAAATATGCGCGAAAGCTCCTCGTCATTTTTAATTCCGAATTTGTTTTTCGCCAAGTCAAAATATGCCATAACATCTTCCACAGAAATTGGGATTTTATTTTGCGGATTCGCCGGATCAGTCGGATTAAAAACATTGGCGGTTGAAGGATCAATCGGCGAAAGCTCCGAGAGGTCGCTCATAACAATTTCGTCTGCTCCGAGCGCAATCATTGTTGCCGCGCTGTGCGCTTTGTATGGCGCCAAAACCGAAAATTTATTGCAATATTCGCGAATCATTGAAACGAGACGCCATGGCACCATGGTATCCCCGCCGGCGCTGTATAAAAACAAATCAATATTTTCTGTTTTGCGGATTGTCTGGAGCTGTTTACTTATAACCGGAATAATATCCATCGCCACGCGAGCGTTAATCGGCCCTTGCCGGTCGCTGGTTAAATAAGTAATAACACGCGATTTTCTTATCCCCTCTATTTGCTGTATTAGTTGTTTTTTATCCATTGATTAGTTCTTAACATAAAAATTACACTTTCACCAGTCAGCATAAGACATTTACTTTTCCATTGTTTCTTCCAGAATTTTTTTGAGGCCTTCGGTATCAACGCTTTTACGTTGTTTTTTAACTTCAACTTTCGGCGTCCGAGGTATTTCCGGCCGAGGTTTCAATTGCGACAAATGTATCGGTTTAGGCGGCGCCATAGAAGATTTTTGCTGTTTTTTGGAGAAACAATCCTTGCAATAAACAGGTCTCGTCGGATCCGGTTTAAAAGGAACTGTCGTATTTTTTCCGCAATTCGCGCAAACGGCGTTGAACATATTTTTTTTGTCATCAAAAACCGCACGCTCTTCGCGAGAAGGTTCGCGCGAAGAGGCGTTATAAAGCGGTAAACTATCCGTATCTTTTTGAGATAAATTTTGCGTCTCTGCCGGCAAAACGCCGGTAGCGACAGATATGGTGCTTTCCACTTCGGCTTTTGGCGTGCCATAAATTTTTCTGGAATGCTCTATAATTTCATCTACGTAAGAAATTTCCGGCTTTGGATATGGCGGCAATGTAATCGCCGAAAACGGCCTTGAAGGAACGCCGTCAATTAGTAAACGCAGGTAGACGTTATAATTCGGCAGATTAAGTAAATCTGCCGCCACAATATTCGGCCCGAATTGTTTTTCTTCAAGAAACTCAACGTCTTCACCGCCGGTTCTAAACGCGATAAAAGTGCCGACATTGCCAAAAATAGCGTCTTTTACTTTTAAATTTTGGTCATGAACCAATTGGCCGATATATTGATTGGCAATGATAAGATCAAGGCGGAATTTTCTGGCCTCAGACAAAATATCTGCAAAGCTGTCGGTAACAAAGTTTTGAAATTCATCAACGTAAAGATAAAAATCCTTGCGGTCTTCTTCCAAAGTATCAACCCGGCTCATGGCAGCAAGTTGGATTTTTGTAATAAGCATGCCGCCTAATAGTTTTGTATTGTCTTCTCCAAGCCGTCCCTTAGAAAGATTCATTATTACAATTTTTCCTTCGTCCATCGCAGCCCTGAAATTAAATGAAGAAGTCGGCTGGCCGATAATATTTCTGATAATCGCGGCTGAACTGAATTGACCGATTTTATTTTGAATGGCCGCCGTCGCCTCTTGTTCATATTTTTGCTGATACGCGGCGTATTCCTGAGTCCAAAACGCTTTAATAACCGGATCCGATACTTGATTTACAATATTTTTTCTGAATACCTTATCGGAAAACATTCGGTTAACGCCTAGAAGCGTAGAACCGGGAACTTCTAACAGAGCCAGAATAGTATTATTTAAAATATATTCCATTCGAGCGCTCCAAACATCGGGCCAGATTTTTTTAAATACTCCCATAAGACCCGAGGCCACCAAATGGCGCGCCCTAACGTCTATGGTTTCTATGGCGTTAAAAGCAATGGGATACTCCATATCGGCCGGATTAAAATAAATAACGTCTTTTATCCGGTTTTCCGGAATATACTGAAGCAACCTTTCGGCCATTTCGCCGTGCGGATCGACAAATCCCATTCCGCGGCCCGATAAAATGTCGGAAATCATCATGTTCATTTGCAGTGTTGTTTTTCCCGTGCCGGTTTGCCCGATAATATAAACATGGCGGCGGCGGTCGTCTGTTTTAATACCGAACTTTTTCCGTTCGTTCCGAAAATTAGTTTCGGCGAAAAATGTTATTTCATTATTCATATTATAATATTATAAGGGGAGTTTTTCCGAATTACTATTGATTCTAAGAATCCTTCCTGCGCCTTTGGCGCATTTCTCGATTCTTAGAATCAATAGTAATTAGCCAACGGGCAAACTGACCGGCGGCTCGGCCTTTTTAGATTCAACGCGGCGCATAGTCGGCGTCAGAACTGTTAAAATCGGATAATGATAAATCGTGGCCAATTCTTCAACATTTAAAATAAAATCCTTTTTCTTCGGCCATTTCCGATTGGCGTAACGTTCAATAAAACTTTGTTTTCTTAAAAACTCCTTTCTTTTTTTAAAAGGAAAATCGGCCGAAGTACCCGCGTCGCTGTTTGATTTAAAGGCGTTAAGATTGACTGTGTTAAACTGCTTGAAAGCGCCGCTCACAGCCGCCATATTGGCGCGGCTGAAAATGTCGATTCTGGCAATGTAAGCAAAACGAATACTGACTCTAAAAGCCAATTTTGATATTTTGTTTTCAATGGCTTCGGCTATTAATTTTTCGCCAGGGGAAAGATTGGAAATAGCTGATTTAATTTCTTCTTTTTTAACTACTCCCCATTCAGGCCAAATGGCTATAGCAATAAGCAAGTTTCTGATAAATTCTTCAAGCCCTCCATAAATATTTTCGTACCATTTCTTTTTATGCTCAATTTTTTTTCTTTTGTGAAAAATGAGGGCTGTAGAGTATGTATGTGTTTTTATATGGGTATTTTCTTGCCTTTATTTTCATTGATTATTTTTTTTATTTCTTTAAATTATAGCGTGGGCTTTTTTAAATTTAATCATAGGTTACGT
>CAZKLP010000003.1:20308-21498 GCA_964553885.1 uncultured Candidatus Saccharibacteria bacterium | reverse complement strand
ATATTGTATAAAAATATTTTCCCCCGGTTTAAGTTTTGAAAGAATCTCAAGAAAAGAAGCCATCGGATCAACCCGCCTTTCTTCTTCTTTTTCTTCAAAAAACGGATACGCCTTTATCGGGTAAAAATCGGCTTTTTCCAAAATAAGTTCTATCCCGCTCATATCATATGATTTTGACGGCGTTTTTTTCGCGATTGGACCAGCATAGTCCAATACTTCGGAAATTTCCGCGTCGGGATATTGGGCGTGAATCTGGGCCTCGACCAAAGTCCGAAATTGTTCGGGCGTTCTGATAAAAAAATAAACCGCCCCGTCAATTCCGGCAATCTCAAAACTAAACCATTCCTGCGCTTTGCCTTTCCAGTATTTGTCGGTAAATTTTATTCTGGTAAGAATGCCGTGAAGCCCAGTAAATATCTGCTCCATTGATTTCGGGCTTTTTTCAATATTCCGCGAAACTTTAATCTCAAGAAAAATCCATTTTATAGCTTTTATGGCCTTGGTTTTTAAGTGTTTTATCCAAAGCTCTATAAAAAGCGCGATTAAAACCACCGGCAGCCAAAGCCACCAGAGCCCTAAAAAAACCTGAATAATTGCGTAAATAATATCCATTCAATCGGCAACTTATGCTGACATGCTCAATTATAGCAAATTTTCCAAGAAAATTCCAACAGATGTTATCCTCCATCGCATGCGACCAACGAACGCAAAAATATCCTATAGGTAAACTTTGCGTTCAGATAAAAAATAAAAATTTGACAAGTTTATAACCGATCGGAAATTAAGTTGTTAAATTTTAAGTTTATATTTTTAACTTCGCCTCTATAAATTTATCCGAATCGCCGTCGAGGATTTTTTCATTTTTATAAATCTTATTTTTGTATTTTAAATCTTTCTATGTCTGAAGGCAAGAGTAGCCTTGAAAAATTGGCGTATTTTTAGATACCGAACGACGGTGCATATAAAAAACCAACGTATTCCAATTTTTTCTTTTTATATCTAATATACTGGATGGCCGGAATAAGATCTGTATCGGAGTTAACTAAAATTGCAGTATCATATAAATCATCAACGGCTCCAATCATCAAATCGGTTGCTATTTTAACATCGGTGTCTTTTTCTCTTGTTTTCCCGCTGTCATACATAATTCTGCCTTGTTTTATTTTAAAATCAATTTTTTCAAGTTCTGA
>CAZKLP010000003.1:0-20298 GCA_964553885.1 uncultured Candidatus Saccharibacteria bacterium | reverse complement strand
GTTGACCTTTTACAAGCTCTAAACTTTTTGAACTGTTATCCACATTCCTAAAAATTCCCGTGCAGTATCTTTTAGAAATGCATTTTCTATCACCAATCAAAAAATCCACAAATGAAATAGTGTCAAGGACTAGTTTATCCACAAAAAAACAACCGCCTTTTACGAGGCGGTTGTTTTTTAATCAAAATGAAATATAACAACTTAATTTCCGATCGGTTTTTAAGTTGTTATATTTAAAATTTACTCTTCAACATCAATTCTGCACCTGATTCCGTTTCCGGTCCTTGTTCTTCCGGCTTATCAAACTTTGGTTGTTCAATGCTCATATTTTTATCACGCTAAGATGAATTTGTGGTCGTTGGTTTTTTTGAAAACTTTACGGTTTTGAAGATTTAGCAAAATGGTATTTTCTTTAACCAATCGTTTACTCTGGACGGTTTTAATGATCTCTTCTTTGGTTAAGCTTTGCCCCGAATTTTTTAAAATAGAAACCAAAACGTCGCGCACGGTTCCCGGCTCATAACCCCAATCGCTTAAAGCGTATGTCCCCCGCCCCACCAAAACAAAACGAGGATCTTTAATAAGCTCATTGTGAACGGTTTGAGGATGCGCCTTCCTTTCGGAAAAAACAACCCTATTAATCAAATCCGCCACTTCGGTGAAATGAAGCGGTTTCTTTTCTTTTTTAAAAACCAAATAGGCCTTATCTTTAACACCCCGCGGCGAAACCTCCGGCGAACTTATAAGCCCCCATTCGCCAAAAGGATTTTGCGAAATCTGGCCGCAAAGCTCAATATGGGATCTTGACGCTTGTTCGGTTAAATTTTTATCCGCTAATCCGGCAATAGTTTTAAATAAGGCGTCGCTTGATAACAATGAATTTTGACCGGTTAATTTTTCTTTCAAAGCTCCGGCTAAAGCGATTGCTTTGTTATAATGGCCGTTGCTAAGCGCCCAAGCCGCCCGCCAAAATGGAGTTTCTTTAAAATAAGTGAACTTTTCCCGCCCCAAAGCTAACATAAAATTAATCAGATTTTCATTATTTTTTTCTTTTAAAGAAAGTAATTTTGCTAATTCTTTTAAAAAAATATCTTCTCTTCTAACGCCGCCATAAGCCGCTAAATGCTGTTCTACCAATTCAAAAACCGGTTTTATTGGCTCTAAAACGTTTTTATTGGTTAGTTGCTTAAAGCCAAAAGCTTCAATTTGCCTCACCCGTTCCCGGGTAATGCCCATATTTTTGCCGATAGCTTCTAGGGTTTGATAAGATATGGCGCGCAAGCCAAAGCGCCTTTCAATAACTTCCCTAATCCTCGGACTCGTGATTTTAACTATCTCGTCTAAAATATTTTTTAAATTTTTTTCCGCCATACTTTTCTTTAAATTATAATATAATGATGTTGTAATAATGTCAATTTTTCTTTAAAATACCAAACCATGTTACTAGAAGCGAAGCCGCAACAAAAATTGACGAGTAAGTCCCTAAAAAAATACCGACCATTAACGCCAGCACGAAATATTTTAAACTTTCTCCCCCAAAAACATACAAGGCCGCCAGAGTCATTAAAACCGTAAGCGAAGTGTTAAGCGAACGCACCAAGGTTTCACCAATGCTTTGATTAACCAGAGATATAAAATCCAACTGATAATAACGTTTAAGATTTTCCCGAATTCTGTCAAACACTACGATTGTATCGTGAACTGAAAAACCTAAAATCACGAGAAGCGCGACAATAAAGTTGGCTCCGACTTCAACGCCATAAAAACGCCCCAGATAAGCAAACAGGCCGACGGGAATAATTATGTCGTGAAAAAGCGCTATTAAAGTAACCACGCCGTAACGCCACGAACTAATCGGTCGCGACACTTTTCTGAATGCCCAAGCAATATAAAGTGAAATTCCCAAAAGAACTATGATAATAGCTTTTATTGACTTTTGTTTTAGTTCCGCTCCGATAGTCGGCCCGATAGAGGAAAACCTCCTTTCATCAATTTGAATTTTATTTTTTTCCGCGGCAGCATTAAGAATTTTAATAATATTTTGATGAGTTTGCTCATCGGTCTCTCTAAATCGCAAAACTATGCCGTTTGATCCGAGCGGTGAAATTTTTAAATCATTTAATTCGAGCGGTTTTAAAGAGTCAAAAACTGAATTTAAATCCGGTAAAGCGGAGTAATTAACTTCCAAAATCGAACCGCCTTTAAAATCAATGCCGAACCGAAGGCCCCACAATACCAAAGCCGCGATACTTAGAACAAGGGCAACGCCGAAGATAGTGTAATAAATTTTTCTTTTCCCTATAATATTCATGTTACGTGCTACGTTTTTTTATGCCCAAAAGCCATGACCATTTTCCCAAAGTTTCCAGCGGAAATAATTTTAAGAGTGAACGCGTCACAAATATTGCCGAGAACATGCTTACGACAACGCCGATACCGAGAGTCAGGGCAAACCCCCTAACAATGCTGGTGGTGAAATAATATAAAACAGCGGTTGTAATCAGCGTTGAAACGTTAGAATCGCGAATAGACGGCCAAGCGCGGGCAAATCCGTTATCAATAGCCATGCCCAATTCTTTTCCGTAGCGAACTTCTTCTTTAAATCTTTCAAAAATAAGAATATTAGCGTCAACAGCCATGCCGATGGATAAAATAAATCCGGCGATACCAGCTAAAGTTAAAGTTACCGGTATTAATTTAAACAAAGCTAAAACAAGAGCAGTATAAATTAAAAGCGCCATTACCGCAGTGAATCCCAAAAAACGATAATATAAAATCATAAATATCACCACCGCCAAAAAGCCGAGCGCTCCGGCGACTAAACTTTTGTTAAGAGAATCCTGGCCTAAATTAGCGCCTACCGAATCCTGTGAAATTAGTTTAATAGGCACCGGTAAAGCCCCGGCATTAAGACGTTCGGCTAATTTTTTGGCCTCATTAATGGTAAATTTTCCGGAAATCACCGCCGAACCGCCGGCAATAGCTTCTCTCACCACCGGAGCTGAAATCGGCAATCCGTCAAGATAAATTCCAAGTTGTTTTTCAATATTAAGTTTTGTAAGTTCTTCAAATATTTTTGCACCTTCTCCGTCAAACTGGACGCTGACCGTCGGCTGATACGTTGTTTGGTCAAATTCTATTTTAGCACTCTTTATGTATTTACCGTTTAAGTTAGTGGATTTGAAATAGGGGTCGGTAGTTATAAACTCTTCATTTCCGGCTTTTTGTTCGCTCAAAATTTTCTTAGTTTCGGCTTCTTCGCGCTGTTCTTTAAATTCTAAAAACGGCGTTTCTCCTATTAAATTAATAGCGGAAGATATGTCTTTAACGCCCGCGAGTTCAACTATTAAACGCCATTCGCTGGCCGCGTGCTCAACTTCTACCAGCGGTTCACTGACGCCGAAAAGATTAACGCGACGCTCAATAACATCGCGAAGTCCCGACATGGCCGAATTCGCATCTTGATCAACCACTCCCGATACATCGGCTAAATAAGTCAGCCGCGTGCCGCCAGCCAAATCAAGGCCAAGTTTAAACGGCACATTAAAAAAACTTGGAATTTTTACCGGTGAAATAATATTTATTTTTTGAGCCGCGCTGTCCCACCAAGACGGATTAACAAAAAAAGTCGAAACGACAGCGACAATAAAAATTGCCAAAACAATAACACGCACTTTTAGAGCGGCGTCTAATTTAAATAATTTATCTGGAGAATATCCTGTTGTCATTAAATCAAAATCACTAAACTGCTATCTATATAATAAAATTTTAAAATCATTATGTCAATTTTCAAGAAATAATATTTCTTATTTCTTCTAAAATTTCTTTGGGAATAGGATTGCGAGACGAGCTTTTGCCTGGATACCGCCAAGCGGTAATAATTTTGACCTTTGACATTTGACCTTTGACATTTGACTTTATAAAAGCGTATATCGTCCATATTTCGGAATATTTTTTCCCGTCCGAAGGTTGCATCGCCGCAATCATTCCCGGCACAATCGCCTCTTCCGTTCGCGCCGGATGCCGCACTATTCTTTTAATTCTCTGCGCGGACAAGCCGTAATATCGCATTTTATACTGCGAATGCTTGGTCCAAAAATATTTTTCACTATTTATCACAAATCTAATTCTTTTAATTTCTCGTGCCATAAACAAAACTGGCAATCTTCAGCCGACTCCGGCATTTTTCCTTCCACAATCTTAACCGCTTTTAAAAACTCTTGCTCGGCCTCTTCCGGATTTGTCTTCAAAGTTTGAATATGAATATGAATGGGCACGCCTTTATGAAGTTCTTCTCCATGTTCCGGATAATAATAAATCAAATGGCCGAAACCCGAAGTCGGCTTGTTATTTTTCTCTAAAAGAAAGGCATAAAAATTAAGCTGGTGTTGGTAAGCGCCTAATATTCCCTCTTTATCCCGCGGATCCGAGCTTGAAGTTTTGTGATCAATGGGAGTGTAAGTTCCATCGCTCCTGACCAAACAATCATCAAGCCGGCCGGTTAATCCGTATTTTTCGTCGTAATCCCAAAAATATTTTTCTTGAAAAGGATCTTCCAATTTTCCTTCAACTTTTCCATCAATCATCGGCGGAAGTTCGCCAAGCGAACGGTAAATATTAAAATATTTTTTCAAAATTATGTCAAAGCGGTTAGCCAGCCGTGAAACTATTCCTTCCGGCTGTCTTAGTTTTATATTATATTGCAGCCAAAAACAACGCGGACAACGGTACATTCCTTCGATTCCCGAATGCGACAGCCATATTTTTTTATTTTTATTTTTATTGCTGTCCATATTTTTTAATGGTATGATATATTAATACTATATGTCAAAAACGGAAAAAATTGGGCGACCGAGCATAAAAGATCCGGAAAGCGGCACCGATATTGAGCTTGGCCAACCGGTCTTTGAACAGAAATTTGAAAAAGAATCAATTGAAGCTACTTTTCCCGTGATTAAAGAAGCGCTTGATGAATTTTATATGAGGCGCGCCAGCCATGACCAGCAAACTGCTTTCGCGCTCCAAGTGATGCATAATACCGAACAACCTTACGCATTCGCGACTTTGGAGCTTAGTAAAGAAAAAGGCGCAACAATGGCCCTTGCTATTCTTGAAAGCGCTCAAGGCGAAATTCAGTATGAGCAAGACCTTATGGAATCTTATGAACTTGAATCTGAAGATACGACAAAAAATCAAGAAGTGGAAATAAAGCGGCAGAAAAATTTTGAGAAAGATCTGCACTACCGAGAGGCCACCGATGTTCTTTTTAGCCATTATGGATATAATGTTCCGATAAAACCGGACTTTACTATATGGCTTGGCGAAACAAAAGAATTAATAAAAAAATTAGCGAAAGAAGAGGAAGAAAAATTTCGCGGCGAGGAAGAAGGTGAAAGCATCGGTAAACGAATATTCAGGTCAAAACTGCTTACCAATGTTCCCGCGATTGAACGTTTTGAAAACGGACAAGAAACTACGCGGGATTTTAGGGAAGTAATGGATGTGATAAATAACCGTCTTTTAGCCAAGCGAGAGTATTTAGGTACTTTGCTTCTCCAATACGTAAACGACCCAAAATCGGAAATTTATGAAGAAATGGCAAAAACCGTCGTCGAGGCGCGGCAGATGGAACTATTTTTCGCCATGGCCGAAGGCGAACGCAACGAGAGGGTTGCCAAAAAAGAACCATAATTTACAATCATTATTTTTCTACGCCCCATGACACTTTTTGAATTTTTTTCCGGAACCGCAAGGACACGGATCGTTGCGGTTTATTTGTTTATTCCCCGATTCACGCGGATGAGAAAATACTTGCGACGACTCGGTTTGTGGCAAAGCCGGTGGCGCGACTTTAAAAACAACCGTTGCCACGCGCGCTTCAAAATTTGCCATAAAATCTTTAAACAATCGCCGGCTTTCGTTTTTATATTCCACCAGCGGGTCTCTTTGCCCGTACGCCCTAAGCCGCACGCTGTCGCGCAAATATTCCATATCTTCCAGGTGATTCGTCCAAAGGTTGTCCAAAATATTAAGCATTATCAATTTTTCAATCTGCCTTACCGTGTCTGCCCCGATTTCTCCTTCTTTTTGAAGATAAAGCTTTTCGGCTGAATTTTGATAATAATCAACAATTTTTCGCGAGTCGCTATTTACCGTTAAAAATTCTTTATCTCCATCGCTTAATGGAAAAATTGTTTTAAGATTCTCAAAAATTTCCTCACGGTCCCATTGTTTTTCGTCGCTTCCCGCCGTATGAAAATTTATTATATTTTCCACCTGGCTTTTTATTATTTTAATTATTTCCTCGCCGGCCATACCCGATAAAATATCGCGGCGTTTTTTATAAACCAACTTGCGATGTTGATTCATTACATCATCATAATCCAAAACATGTTTTCTGGCGTCAAAATTAAAACCTTCTATCTTGGTTTGAGCCGATTCAAGCGCTTTAGAAATAATGCCCGCTTCAATCGGCTGGTCTTCGGGAATTTTTAGCGTTTCCATTAGGCCTTTAATTCGAGCGCCTCCGAAAACTTGGAGCAAATTATCTTCAAGAGACACAAAAAACTGCGACGAGCCCGGATCGCCCTGGCGACCGCTGCGTCCCCTTAATTGGTTATCAATTCGCCGCGCTTCATGACGTTCTGTTCCGATTACGTGAAGGCCGCCTAATTCACGGACTATTTGACTTTGTTCGGGATTCTGTGGCTGACCCCCTAAAATAATATCAACGCCGCGTCCTGCCATGTTAGTTGCTACAGTAACCGCAGAAAGCCGTCCGGCTTGAGCGTGAATTACGGCTTCTCTTTCGTGTTGTTTGGCATTTAAAACTTCATGTTCCACGCCTTCAAGAGAAAGCAATCGCGAAAGTTTTTCGTTATTTTCAATAGAAATGGTGCCAATTAAAACTGGCTGGCCGCTTTGATGCCGGCGCTTAACTTCTAGAACTACCGCTTTAAGTTTCGCTTTTTCCGTTTTATAAATCCGGTCTGGCAAACTTTCGCGGATCATCGGTTTATTGGTCGGCGCGATAACAACTCCGAGATTATAAACCTTATGAAATTCTTCGGCCGATGTGGCCGCGGTTCCGGTCATGCCCGCCAGTTTATCATAAAGCCGGAAAAAATTCTGGAAAGTAATAGTGGCTAAAGTTCGCGACTCCTGTTGAACCCTAACGCCTTCTTTGGCTTCAATTGCCTGATGAAGCCCTTCGGAATACCGGCGGCCGGCAAGAAGCCGACCGGTAAATTCATCGACAATAATTATTTCTCCATTTTTTACTACATAATCTTTGTCTTTATGAAACAAGGCCTGCGCTTTTAACGCTGTTTCCAAATGATGCACGTAGCGGGCTCCTTTTTCATCATAAATATTTCCTATTCCGAGTATGCCCTCCACTTTACTAAGTCCTGCGTCGGTGATAACGGCGGTTCGCATTTTTAAATCAACATTATAATCTTCGTTTTCTTTAAGACGCGGCGTAATGCGGGAAAAAGTTTCATACAACTTTGGCGATTCGGCGTCGGGCATTGAAATAATTAAAGGCGTCCGCGCTTCATCAATTAAAATGCTGTCAACTTCGTCAACAATCGCAAAGCTCCTGTCCGGACTGATTATTTGCGACGAATCGGCTACCAAATTGTCTCTCAAATAGTCAAAACCAAATTCAGTGTTGGTGCCATAAACAACATCACAACCGTAAGCTTCTTTTTTTGTTGCCTGACACAAAAATTCATGAATTATTTTAAAACCTCCGGTTTCATCGCGGGCAGCATCTTGCTCTTTCCCGGTATGAGCCGGATCATATATAAAGCTCCCATCTGAATTAACGCATCCGACCGACAAACCTAAAAAATTATATATTTGTCCCATCCACGCCGTATCGCGCCTTGCCAGATAATCGTTAACGGTAACAATATGAACTTTGTCTTTTAAAGCATTCAAATATACCGGTAGGGTGGCAGTTAAAGTTTTGCCTTCGCCAGTCGCCATTTGGGCGATTTTCCCCTGATGAAGCGCCAAGCCGCCTATTAATTGAACGTCAAAATGCCGCTGACCGAGCGTTCTTTTCGCGGTTTCTCTAACCGCCGCGAAAGCCGAAGGAAGCAAGTCATCCAAGGTTTCACCATTAGATAATCGTTTTCTAAACTCTTCGGTTTTACTTTTTAATTCATCGTCGGAAAGCTTAATAAACGCTTCTTCAAAAGAGTTTACTTTTTCTATAATCGGTCTTACACCGTTAAGATATTTCTGATTAGCGTCCCCAAAAATTTTAGAGATAATTCCCATCATATTTTATGTATTTTACGATAAAATCGGATTTTTTACAAATATAAAAACCCCTTTATTGGGGTTTATGAAATGATTTCTTTTATTAGTTTAACGCCGAGGTCAACGGTTGGGTCGTAGCGCAAAATACGCTTTCGCCACCAATTTAGCGGATTTATTTCCACAATATCCGCGGCTTTTAAATTCGGCAGCGCGACTTTCAGCTGTTTTACTAAACTGATAAGTTCCGTGTCGGCAAATCCGCCCGGACTGGGACAACCTGTCCCCGGCGCGTAAGCGGCCGACGCGACATCAATATCAATTGATATATATGTCGCCGCCAGCTTCCGTAATTTTTCCAAAGCGCGCATAACAGAAAAATAATTCGTTGTAAGATTGCCGGGATCATTAATATTGCTCATACGGTAATAATTTATGTTAAACTTGTCCAAAAATTCTTTTTCCGATTTTTCCATCTGGCGTAATCCGATAACTATAATGTTTTCGGAAAAAATTTTGTTTTTCGTTAAGAGCCAACGCAGCCAGTCAGAATGAATGGGCCAATCGGCTTTATCGCAACAGTCGGGATGCGCATCTAAAACAATTAACCCTGTATTTTCTCTTCCATTCATTTGCGCTATCGTAGCATATGTTGAGGCAGTTATGCTGTGAGAACCGCCGAGAAATAAAAATTTTCCGGTATAATTGCCTATGGAAACAGAATCTCGGTAAACATCAAAAACATACCTGGAAACATAATCATTCATTATATTCCATATATCAACGCTATTTTGAAACCTAAATAGCACGTCGGCGTCTTTCCATAATACATTACTCCAAGATGAAACGCCGTTATCGGCCATAAAAATGCTTTGTCTGTTAAACTCTTTTTGAAGCGCGTCCGGAGCGCGCTTAGTACCTTTTGGTTTTACTAAATTTAAAGAACAATATCCTCCGCCGTAAGGAACTTTAACAACCGTCCAATCTACTCTTACCATTCATTACCTCCGCTTTTAACGAAAATATCGGCGATTAGCCAATATTTTAACAGACAACGAAGAAAAAAGTCAAAAATAAAACAGGAACTTGCCTTACTCACCATGTAAAATTTTCTTAAGAAGCCGTGCGCCTCTTTTGTAAAGCGACGCGCTTTTTTCTTTATTACCTATAATTTCTCTTTGCAACTCATCTTTTACTCTATCAATAGCCACTCTCAAATCCCATTCTTCAGCCACAGCTCTGATTAATTTGCCCGGAACGGTCAAATTAATCTCGGCTTTAAAAACATCGCCTTTTTGATGATGGCGGGTAGTTTTACCAAGTTCAACCTCAAAAAAAATACTCTCATCGCTGGGCAAAAATTTTTCTATTGATTTCAACTTTTCTTCAAGATAAATTTGAATTGCCGGCGTTAAACTGAAATTTGTAGTTTTTATTTTTATATTCATCTTCTTAATTATATATTCTTTAGTCGGAATCAACAAACTCAACTTCTTCACTTAATGAAACACCGAATTTATCTGCCACGGTTTCTTTTATTAAATTTATAAGCCCGAGCACATCTTTCGCTTTAGCACTACCAAAATTAACAATAATATTGGCATGACCATCGGTAATTTTCGCGCCGCCAACAACCTTGCCGACTAATCCGGCAGCGGAAATTAACACGGCTGATGGCAAAACCGGAAAAGGGTCTATTTTAATCTTTCCCTTAAACTCTTCTGCAAATTTTTTAGGAACTGTTTCAATGGGACAATTTTTAAATACACTGCCGCAACTGGGAAGTTGGTATCGCGCCTGACGATGCTTAATATGATCAAATACCTCTTGGCGCAGTTTTTCAGGGTCGCCCGCTTCAAATTTTAAAGTCGCCGAGAGTATTATTTCGTTATTATATTTAAAAACACTGTCGCGATAGCCAAATTGGCAACCTTTATTGGTATAGGTTTTAATTTCTCCGCTCATTGTCATGACTGAAACTTCTTTAGTTATATTTTTAATTTCACCGCCGAAACAACCCGCGTTGCCGCGAATGGCTCCACCTAAAGTTCCGGGAAGGCCACCGGCCCATTCAAGTCCTTTATACCCTTTTTCAACCGTTTGTTTTATTAAATCATCCATCGGCGCCCCAGCGTCCGCTATGGCGTCATAACCGTCAAATTTAATTTTTTGATTTTCAATTTTAATTACAAGGCCGCGAAACCCGTTGTCGCTGAATAAAACGTTGCTCCCGCCTGCCAGAATAAAAACCGAAATGCCGTTTTCACCCGCAAAATTTAATGCGGTTTTAACGTCTTCTGGATTTTTCGCGGCGTAAAAATAATCCGCGGGACCGCCGATTTTATAAGTGGTGTATTTCGCTAAAATAACGTCTTTCTTTAAGCCCTTTAAATATTTCATGATTCGGCTCTTAAGGGGACTCGGGAGTGGCTAACCCCAATTCAAATGTTTTTAAGTGGGTTGTCAGTAAACACCGAGCCCCTTTAAAAGTCGAACTGCCGATTATGTTTAAATATTAATTTAGTATTGAAAATTTAGCAATTTAAACCAGTAATTTTTGAGGAAGCTCTTAAAAGCTCAAAGCCCCGTAAAACGGGGCTTTGCGCCAACATTGAATGGTTATCGCCCTAAGGCGAGATAACCCACTTATCCACAGTATAGCATATCTAATAATCTTTGTAAATCCCATGTATGCATCCCATTCTAAAGAGAAATAATTTTCCAGAGACCGTTTTGACTTTTTATAAGTTCCAAAGCCGCCGCGGCTTGACCGGCTTCGTCAATAATTTCAAAGTAATAATGAGTTTCATTAGTTAGTTTTCCCGATTTAGCGTTTTTTAAATCTTTTACCAAGTCGCCCAGCATATTAATACTGCTAAGTTTTTCCAAATCTTCCGAAGCCGTTTCCCTGTTTTCCGGAGTAAAATATTTGGCGGCCAAGGTTAAGTCGTTTTTTTCCAAAGCTCCAATGAATAATTTTAAAGTTTCTTGAGGCGTATGCCCCCCAAAATTGGAAAATCCGTCGATGATGTCATTGTTTGCGGCGGTTTTAGCGGGAAGATTGTTTTGATTTTTGACGTTAATCTTTAAACCGCTCAAAAACCACAAACCTAAAAATCCGGTTGATAAAATCAACACCAAAACAATAAAACTCCTTAATATGCCTTTGGAAGAAGCCATGGACTTATAAAAACAAAAATTATAATTAAAATAATTCCGGCCGCGATATCTCTTATTAAAATTTTTTTTATTTTAAAATCATCATCGATTGGTTTCTTAAAATATTCCCTATATATGTCAAATGTCGCCGTAAAAATCACCGTCAATATTCCACTTAAAATAAAAAACGAAAATGGCATAAAAGAAATGCCCCAGATAAGCTCGCTAAAACCTAAAACAAAAACGGTAGAAACTGTAAAAATTTGTTTTTTGGTTTTTAGTCCTATTAGTTCTCCTATTTGCCTGAAAGCTAAAAAATTCCGCCAAAATATCAAAAAAATCAAAAAACTAAGAACCGCAAGCCCCGTAAAAAAACTGATGGCCTGATATAAAATCAAGTACCAGATAAAACTTGAAACTAAAAATAAAAAGACCGAGGAAGCAACAAAAAAAGTTTGGGGAGAAATTTTCATGCCTTTAACATCTTAATTTATGATGGAAACCGTTATAATTTTTGCCGCTTTTTTTATTTCTTCCTCCGTTGTGTCTTTCCCTAAGGTAATGCGAATACTTTCTTTCGCTTGTTTTTCGGTAAGCCCCAAGGCGGTTAAAACATAAGAAGCTTTGGAAGCGCGAGCCGAGCAAGCAGAACCGGCGGAAACCGCCAATCCTTTTTGATCTAAAGAGACAAGAAGCGTTTCATTGCTTGCTCCAGGAAATCTTATATTTAAATTATTCGGCAGCCTGTTATCAAGCGAACCGTTTAGCTTGGCGTCTTTATTATCTTTAATTATATAATTCAGCAATTGGTTTCGCAAATTAATAATATGCCCGAAGCGCGCCTCTCTATTTTTGAAGACAATTTCAAGCGCTTTAGCCAGGCCTACTATGCTCGCGACATTTTCCGTGCCGGACCTTAATCCAAATTCTTGGCCGCCACCCTTAATAATAGGTCTTATAAGACCTATAGGTCCTATCTTTCTTACATAAAGCCCGCCAACTCCTTTCGGGCCATAAATTTTGTGTCCGGAAAATGTCAGTAAATCAACATTGAGCCAGTCTGGCCGGCATTCAAGAAATTGGAACGCTTGAACCGCATCGGTATGAAAATAAATTCTGTTTAACTCCTGTTCTTTTCTTTTGACATTTATTTTTTCAATAAGTTTGCCAATTTCTTTAACCGGCTGAATTGTCCCGATTTCGTTATTGGCGTAAATTATGCTTACTAAAACCGTATTATTTCTAATCGCCTTTTCTAAATCGGAAACTTTTATAAATCCATCTTTATTAACTGGCAAATAAGTTACCTCATGGCCTAACCTTTCTAATTCTTTCAACGGCTCAAGAACCGACTCGTGTTCGATTACAGTTGAAATTATATGCAGTTTGGAATTTGAGCTTTGTGATTTGGGATTTGTTTGGAAATTAGAAATTAGAAATTGGAAATTCCTCGCAATTCCAAAAATTGCGAGGTTATTCGCTTCTGTTGCCGAGCCGGTAAAAATAATTTCATTGAAATCACAATTCAAAAGTTTGGCAATTTTTTCTCTTGCCTGATCTATCGCCGCTATCGCTTCTTGCCCAAAAGAATGCACCGAAGAAGCGTTGCCGAATTTATCGCTAAAATACGGCAGCATTGCCTTTAAGGCCTCCTTATCAAGGGGCGTCGTCGCCGCATAATCAAGATAGATTTTTCTCATATTTATTCTCTAACGTGCCATTTCGATCTTTAACTTCAATTTCGGCTTTTTGCTGCCAGTCGCGGCCGGCGCAAAGTTCGTGATAGGCGCAAAAACTACAGACCCAATTTATCCCCCACTTGCCGCGTTCGCCGTCGTAGATAACCGGTTCCGGAATCGGCGGCAATTCATCATTTTTCCAAGAACTATTTAAAATATCCAACTGTTCCACAATTGATTTTACGGCCTCTTCGGTGTAATCAACGGGAATAATCAGACGGCTCAAATCATCTCGCGAAACATAGATAATTCTTCCTTCAAGATTAGAAAAATTAACTTCCGGAAGTTCCGGATGACCGGTTTTCCTTAGCCGCCACAAATAAAAAAGCAGCTGTAATTTATGCTGCGGCTGGGGTTCCCTGCTTTTGATTTTATATTTGAAACTGAAAGAGTTGGTTGATTTTATTTCGTAAAGTATCGGCCGCCCGCCTTCGTTTATTATCAAATCAACCTTGCCCGACGCTTCATATTCTGGAGCTTCAACCCTTAATTGTTCGGCAATGAGTTTCCCAGATTGTTTTACTTTATCAACAATCCATCCTTCAACGATTTTTCCCACTTCCATAATTCCCATTCTGTCTGGAGTAATCACTGAAATCGGCGGAAGCCCTTTCCGCCGATAAAAAACACCGCGCAAGCAAGAACTTAAATCTGTCGCCCACCAGCTTTTTTTGGCGTAAGGTTCGCGGTTAAAACTATCGTTTATAATTTTATCTAAAAAAGTATTCGCCATTTTATCCAAATAAATTTTGTATTCTATATCCGGCAGTTTCAACCAGAAAATTGGAATATTTTGACCAATCCACTTTTATCGTCTTAAGATACGGCAAATTGGCGTCGCGAGCTGTAAATTTTATTTCGCCGTTTTTTAAACCATATTCGTATAAATCGCGCGTTAAACGGACATCGTCAAGACAATATTTTTTAAGTTCATCTATCCGTCCCTCGCGCCAATACTGAACCGCCATAAGTCCGTTCGCGCTTTTTCTTTTTCCCAAAGTGTTGGAAACCAAATCATCCAAACTGACTCTGTGCCCCATTTTATTGACAACTTCGTTCATAATATCAAGAGTCGAAATCTTGTTTAAATCCACGGATAAATATTTCTGTAAAATCGGTAAATCAAAATGATCGATATTAAATCCTATAATTAGATCCGTTCCACCTAAAAGTTCGGCAAATTGCGGCATTTCGTTTTCGGTAAAAGTTTTAAAAGTAGCGTCGGAATAAGAGAAAACGCCAGCCACCGAAAGCGAAAGCTTGGTTAAATTTTCTTTTCCGCCAACATCAGAAAATAAATTTTGGGTTTCAATATCTAAAACGATATGATTTTTCATAATATTTTATTCTTCTTCATCGGTTATCGGCCCTTCAATTTGTAGCGGTTCGATTTCGCCGGTTTTCCCAGTAATCTTTACCACATCTTTATCAATCTTGCCGAATTCTTTTGAGGCTCTGTTATACGCGTTTACTGTCGTGCCTAGGTTGTTACCAAGTTTTTTCATAAATTCATCGTAACTTAATAAATGTTTTTGCAGCATTTCAACATACTTGCGTATCTCTTTGGCTGATTCTTCAATTTGTAATGCCCGCAATCCTTGTAATACTGTTTGCAAATAAGCAAAAAATGAAGTCGGCGAAACAATAATTACATGTTTTTCTTTAAAAGCGTATTCAATTAAATCGCGCGTATTAACCTTAATCGCGCCGACCTGATTAATCAATAGATCATAATAAATTCCTTCGGCGGGAATGAACATAAACGCGAAATCCATTGTATTTTCGTTTGGCCGAATGTATTTAGCGGTTTCATCTATTCTATTTTTTAAATCAGCTTTAAATTGTTTTTCCAATTCTTCTCGCCGCGTTTCATCTTTTTCCTGTAAAATCCGATTATAATTTTCAAGTGAAAATTTTGAATCAATCGGGATTATTTTATCTTTAATAAAAACCGCCGCATCAACAATGTCGCCATTTTTAAATTCGTATTGCATTTGAAAATTTTTTGGCGGCAAAACATTTTTTAAAACATTTTCCAAAAAATATTCGCCCAAAACTCCGCGATGTTTGGGATTTTTTAAAACATCTTCCAAACCCTGCAACTGATCCGCCACATTCATGACTTGCTTGTTCGTTTCGTCCAATTTAGTCAATCTCTCGGTAACGTCCCTTACGATTTTAGTACTTTGGGCAAATTGCTGTTGAAACATTTTTGCCGAATCGCCCATTTTGCTGTCCACTTGAGAACCGAAATTTTGCAAGGTTTGGCGCATTTCTTTCAATTGATCCTGTATCATTAAATTTGCCTGATTATCTTGGGGTTTTTCTTCTGATTTTCGTCGAAGCAAAAAATAAATCAACGCAATAATCGTTACCGCCATTATTCCGATTAAAATTAAAAAAATATTGTCCACTAATAGTAATAGTGAACGAAATTAATTAAAAAATCAAATTAATTTTAATTTAAACTTAAATTGTGGGATAATAAAAACATTATGTTAGTCGACTCAAAAAGACCTTTCTTTTGGATACTGGTGATTATTATCGCATTTTTTACCGGAATTATTATTTATCAGCAATATCAAAAAATCGCCAAAAAAAATCAAATTGTTATTTATACCGGCGTCGGACCGGTAAAAATTAATGTTGAACGCGCCGATACGCCGGAAAAATTGGCAATAGGATTTATGAATCGGCCGGCGCTTGCCAAATCTTATGGAATGATTTTTATTTTTCCGGATGAAAAAATCAGAGATTTTTGGATGAAAGATATGCTAATTCCTCTTGAGGTAATGTTTATTGATACTAAAGGCCGAATTAATGAAATTATAACTATGACCCCCTGTCCGCTAGATATCAAAACTTGCCCGACTTACATATCAAAATCACCGGCTCGCTTCGCCATTGAAGTTAATGTCGGTTTCTCGCAGAAAAATAAAATAATTGAAGGCGATATTTTAGAAATCTCCGGATTTTAAAATTAACAATTAATTCTTAAAATCTGATCTGTATAATAATCATGCTATAGTTAATTTATTATACAGATAATCATCCTCTCAAAAATTAACGCATAATTTACCGATAGGCACGGAGTGCGTTAATTTTTAAATTTACGCAAACGCAAATAATTCCTGTAGGATTTTAATGCGTTCTGATAAACCAAAAATCGGTGGGATTTTTTTATTTTATTAAGAAAGTTAACGTAATATTAACTTTTATTTCTTGGATTCCCGGTTCTATTTGAGGCGCGGGAGCGGCGCCGCCTTTAGAAAGCGATTCAAAAAACACGGGAGGTTCACCGGAAAATCCTTCGCTAAAACCAACTAATCTTCCTAATCTAAAACCGGCGGTCCGGCTAGTAAGAGACGCTTTTTCTTTCGCTTGCTTTACCGCTTCTTCGCGGGCTTTATTTTTTAATTCTTCCGGTTTATCCACAAAAAGAGAAACAGAATCTATCCTGTTGGCGCCGTTTCCTACCGCCCCGTCCAAAATTTCGCCGATTTTATTTAATTCTCTAACCGTAACCGTAAGGCCTTGATTTAAAACGTAACCAGCCAAAGATGATTTGCCCTTGCTGTATTCATATTTTGGAGATAGCGAATAATTGCTGGTTTTAATGTCCGCTTCGCTAATCCCCCGCTCTTTAAGGAACTTAATTACAGCGTTCATTTTTGATGAATTTTCATTTTGAACGTTAATTGTATATTTTCCTTCGGTTGTAAGGCCAATATCAATGTGCGCTGTATCCGGCGAGGCATTAACCCTGCCTTCACCCGTGAAACTCACCGTCTGATAAATATTGGTCGCTCCCCCATCGCGAAAATTATTCCAAGCGTTAACCAACTGACTGAAACCGGCAAAAATTAAAAATACAGCCAATAAAATAATGGTTAATAAAACAACTCTTTGTTCTAATTTCGGCAGTTTATTATATTCAAACATTTTTTTATTATTAATAATATAGTTAAATTATACAACGTTTATTAAATTTCGGAAATATCACGCTTGCTCGCGAAGTATAAAACCCAATCAAAGAAAAGTCGGATTTTTTTGCTAAGCCCTGGCATTTTACAAAGATAATTAAATCGCCAAATCAGCCAAGCGATTGGTCCGTCAAAATTTATAAATCCCGAACCGAATTGGGCTAACGCTCGCCACTTGCCAATAGAAATCAAGTCGCCCTTGTGAAAATACCGGAAAGCTTTTAAGGGCTTGCCTAAAATCAATCGGGCAATATTTTCCCCGGCAAAATTCCCCTCGTCCGCGGCCACTTGCGCCGAAGTTGGCAACAATCCGAATTTTTTATCGGCAAACGCCGCCAAGTCGCCCAAAACAAAAACTTCCGGAAAATCTTTAATACTAAGCGATGGTAAAACGACAACGCGGCCTTTCTGGCGCGAAAGCTCCGGCGTTATTACTATGGGTGACGGAGAAACTCCCGATGTCCAGATAACCGTGCGGCTTTTTATTGCTTTACCGGAAGCGCAAATAATGCCTTGCGCCGTCACTTCGGCGCAGGGATCGTTAAAAATTACTTTAAATCCTTTTTTTTTAAAAATCCTTAACGCTTCCTTGGAAAATCGCGAATGGAAAATAGAAAGTAATTTATCGCCCGCTTCAATAAGATAAAATTCCGCCGCGCCCTCGGCAATACTCGGATATTCTTTGATTAATTCTTTTAAAAATTCGTGAATTTCCGCTCCCAGCTCAACGCCGGTGGCGCCGCCGCCGATAATCACAACTCTTAAAATATCTTTTTGCCGCTCCGGATCTTTTTCTCTATTAGCTTCGTCAAAAATATGAATCAAATGATTTTTGAGGCGCGTGGCGTCTTTAATATTTTTAAGCGTGAAAGAATTTTCGGAGGCGCCCGTAACTCCAAAAAAATTAGTTCCGGCGCCTAAAGCCATAACAAGATAATCGTAAGAAACTTCGCCATGATTCGTGGTGACGGATTTTTTTAGCATATCAACGCTTAAAACATCCGCTTCAAGGTGTTCGGTATGCCCCTTGGCTAAATCCCTAATAGGGAAAATGATATCCGCCGGATCAATGCCTCCGGTCGCCACTTCGTGCAAAAGCGGCGTAAAAACAAAATAATTATTTTTATCAATTATTAAAATGTCGTGCTCGCGCCAATTTTTAACGTGACGATAAATACTTTTTAGCGCGTAAAGCCCGCCAAACCCTGCGCCCAAAATAACAATTTTTTTTGGTTTTTGGCTAATCGGCATAAATTAATTTTAGATTAAAAACTGGAATTAAGCAATGATTGGTGATAATATATCCGCAGTTACTTTTAAAATTTAATACAAAAGAGGAATTCATGGCGACTGACGGTTTCACTAAACTTAACCCCGACACGCTATGCGAACAAACTAAAAAACTTGAAAATTTTTTATCCGAAAAGATTATAAGCCAACCCAGAGCTATAAAATGCGTCGTTTCTGCTTACGATAAGTTTAACTCGCTGTTATGGCAAACGGGAAAACCGATACTTTCGGCTTTATTTTTAGGACCGTCCGGCGTCGGGAAAACTTATATCGCGGAAATACTTGCCGAATATTTTTTTGATAACCCAGCGGCATTCACAAAAATTGAATGCGCCAATTATGTTGAACGTCAGGAAATTTCAAAACTTTTGGGCGCGCCGCCGGGATATATCGGCTACAACGAAATGCCGCTTTTATCTCAAAACAATATTGAACTGCCGGCAATCCAACACGCCCAATTGACTTTAGTAAAAACAGATAAAGAAGCTCGCCGGCTCAGTAAGGAAATGGAAAAAATCAGGCAAAAATACATGAAATCAACTAGCCAACTTGAAGCCAATTCTTTAATGCGGGACTATACGCAAAAAGTTAATCAATTCCAGAATTATTTTTTTAAAAAAACCAAAGATGTCCCGGTTATTTCCATAATTTTGTTTGACGAAATAGAAAAAGCCCACTCGTCGCTTCATCATTTTCTCTTGGAAGTAACCTCAAAAGGCAAAACCCGGCTGGGAAACGGCGAAGAAACGTTATTTTGCAACTCTTTTATAATTATGACCTCAAACGTCGGTTCCCGTTCTATCGCGGAAATCGTAAAAGGTAAAAAAGAAATTGGCTTTATCAAGGGGAAAAGATTGAATTCCGGCGAAGACGAAATTTATACGCGAGCGATATTAGAGCTTAAAAAAATATTTTCTACCGAATTTTTAGGGCGAATTAAAAAAGATATCATAGTTTTTGAAAATTTAAACAGAAGCGATGTTAAAAAAATCATAGATATTCAGTTAAGAGACGCCTTAAGCTCTTTAGCTAAGACCTTCCCTATTGAACTGACTGTTAGCGGCGAGGCAAAAGATTTAATCCTTGAAAAATCCGGCGACCATCCGGAATACGGCGCGCGGCTTATAAGTGATAAAATTGATAAATATATTAGAGAACCATTGTCGCGAATGATTAATTCCGGGCAAATTTTAAAAAACGACAAAATATCAGTAAATTTGGAAAACGGCAACATTGTTTTCTTAAAAGATAACAGCGCGATTGCTTAAATTGGGTCCCCAAAACGCCGGCAAAATAAATTGCCGGCATTTTTATTTGTTAAAATTACGGTTTAATATTTAACAGCATTTTTCCATTTCTTTTTCCAGTTTTTTTATAGTTTTACTCGCCTTAAAGTTATTAATTTTGCCTTTTCTTATAAAGAATATATACGCGGCAATGGTTAAAACAACGGCCTCGCCAAAAAGCGAACCAAGCGTTATGCGGCTAAGACTCCAATAAGCTAAAAGAAATCCGCCGAAAATAATCGGGATCTTGAATAAAAAAATGTTATCCACAAAATCGGGAAATTTTTTTTCCGCCTGGCTCGCGATGCCAACCGCCGTGCCACCCATTAAAACAGCGATAACCAACTGGTATTCGGAAAACGGCAGCCAGCCCAGCCAAACCGCAAAAGAAATGAAAAACCAGGCCAAGCTTATGCCGGCGCATGCGGGACAAACGCGAAAAAGCAGAATCTTGTTAAGAAAGTGAAAAACGACAGTGATTATTAACGCTACGGTTAACGCAAAAATTATAGGCATGCTAAAAAAGAAAAATGATTAATCCCAAAGCAATCATTATCGCCCCGCTCCATAATC
>CAZKLP010000002.1:35321-37395 GCA_964553885.1 uncultured Candidatus Saccharibacteria bacterium | reverse complement strand
CGCTCTCGTGTCGCACGGGGGCGTGCGCGTGGTCCTGCCCCGCATTGCAGGGCAGGCTCAGCCAGTACAGCCGGCCCGTCGCCCCGCGGCTCCCAAGCCGCAGGTGGCTCCCGCCACTCCGGTGGTAGCTCCGACACCAGCGCCACCGGCGCCAGCAGTGGCAGAACCGCCGGTGACCATCTACAACTACAACATCCAAGGAAGCGGCTCGTCTCCGGCGCCAACTCCGCAGGCCCAGCCACAGCCGACTCCGATACCGGATCCGGTTGTTCAGCCGCAGATGCAATCACCGGTAACGCCCTGCTCCGAGGCAGACAACTTCTTCTGCGGTCCGGTTCCGCCACCACCGACGTTTAATCCTCTACCGACTCCGACTCCGCGGGAACCTATCCAGGCGCCTTTCGCTCCGGTTCCCGGGCGAAACATTGGATCGGCGGGTGGATTCACCCTCCAGTTCAATGTTTTCGCTAATGGCAATGGTGGTTGGAAGAACAACTCCCATCGCTATGGGTATATGCCCACCTACGGGCGGGCTCCAGGCCATGTGGTTCGGGTGTGTGAACAGCGGTCAAACGGTATGATCTGTTTTAACCGGTTTGTCGCCCAAGGTCAGCACCCGGTCTATTACGGCTACTACAACCACTAATTCCCTCCGTTCTTTCAGGGACATCTGAACGTCCCAGCCCCCGCGCAACGCGGGGGTTCGTTTTTTTTATAAAGAACTTAAAATTTAATTTTATAAAAAATTAAATTTCGGATTTTATCATTACTAAAGTTCCTCTTCTTCCCGGCACCGCGCCCTTTAAAGCGATTAAATTATTTTCCGTGTCAATTTCAATAACTTCCAAATTTTTAACCGTTACTCTGTCGCCGCCCATTCGCCCGGCCATTCTCTTTCCTTTAAAAACATGTTCCGGAAAAGAAGATCCGATTGAACCTGGAGCCCGAAGGCGGTCTTTCTGGCCATGGCTTTTTGGCCCGCCGTGGAATCCATGTCTTTTCACCACTCCTTGAAATCCCTTGCCTTTGGAAACAGCGACAATATTAACTTTATCGCCCGCCGCAAATGTATCTATTTTAATTTCATCTCCAGGTTTTAATTCCAAATTTTCAATTCTAAATTCTTTTAAATATCTTAAATTTGAGATTTGAGATTCTTGCCCGCCTAAATTTTCTTTGGAAGTTTTGGTGGGTGAAAGATTTGAGATTTTTTTTAAGTGGCCGCGTTGCGGTTTTTTAATATTTTTTTCTTTTTTAACGTCAAATCCGATTTGAACCGCCGAGTAGCCGTCTTTATCTTTGGTCTTAACTTGAGTAACAAAATTCGGCCCGCTTTTTATTAAAGTTACGGGAATTATTTTATCTTCCTTAAATATCTGCGTCATTCCTATTTTTTTTCCGAGTATGAATTTCATTTTGGTTTTTAAACTAAACGCCCCGCAGCTGCGGGGCGTTTAGTTTTTTAATCCCCATTTACATTTTTATTTCAATATCCACTCCCGCCGGCAGATTTAAGTTCATCAAAGCGTCAACGGTCTTGGCGCTGGGACTCATAATGTCAATTAAGCGTTTATGAACCCTCATCTCATACTGATCGCGGCTGTTTTTGTAGACAAAAGTAGAAGAATTAACCGTGTATTTTTTTATTTCGGTCGGCATCGGAATGGGGCCTATCACTTCGGCCCCCTGCCGTTCGGCAGTGTCCACAATCTGGCGCGCCGAAGAATCAATGATTTTATTATCATAAGCCCTGATTCTTATCCTGATTCTTTGCTTGATTTCCTCTTTTTCTTTTTTCTTAACTTCTTTTTTCTTAATCATTTCCGTTTTCAAAAGAACAATTTTTTATCTATATATCTACCGCTTTTTACTTATTTATTTATTTTAGTCACCACTCCGGCTCCAACCGTTTTACCGCCCTCTCGAATAGCAAACCTCTGCTGTTCTTCTAGAGCCACTGGCGCGATTAATTTAACGCTAAATTTCACCGTGTCTCCGGGCATTACCATTTCAACGCCTGTTGGTAAAACTACTTCGCCGGTAACATCTGTAGTGCGGATATAAAATTGTGGCT
>CAZKLP010000002.1:22770-35311 GCA_964553885.1 uncultured Candidatus Saccharibacteria bacterium | reverse complement strand
TGGCTTATAATTACTAAAGAATGGAGTATGCCGTCCGCCCTCTTCTTTGGTTAAAATATAAACCTCGGAATCAAATTCGGTGTGAGGAGTTACCGAGCCGGGTTTTGCTATAACCTGTCCTCTTTCAACGTCTTCTTTCTTTAGGCCTCTTAAAAGAATGCCCGCATTGTCGCCGGCTCGGCCTTCATCAAGCGACTTATTAAACATTTCAATACCGGTAACCACCGTTTTTTGATTTGGCTTCAAACCTATAACATCAACTTCTTCGTTGACTTTAACTATTCCTCTCTCAATTCTGCCCGTTACCACCGTGCCACGGCCTTCAATTGAAAAAATATCTTCAATGGGCATCAAAAACGGCTTGTCAATTTCGCGAACCGGGTCGGGGATGCTTTCATCAAGCGCTTTGATAAGTTCTAAAATCGGCTTAGCCGCTTCGTCATCGGGAGAGTTGGCTTCCAATGCCTTCAAAGCTGAACCGCGAATTACCGGGATTTTGTCACCGGGAAATTTATATTTTGTCAAAAGTTCGCGTATTTCGGCCTCAACCAAATCAACAAGTTCCGGATCGGAAACCATATCTACTTTATTTAAAAACACCACTATTGCCGGAACGCCGACTTGGCGCGCCAAAAGAATGTGTTCCCTGGTTTGAGGCATTGGGCCATCGGTTGCCGCCACTACCAAAACCGCGCCGTCCATTTGAGCCGCGCCGGTAATCATGTTTTTGATGTAATCTTGGTGGCCTGGAGCGTCAATATGAGCGTAATGCCGTTTTTCCGATTCATACTCGGAATGGTGCAATTGAATCGTAATACCGCGCGCTTTTTCTTCCGGCGCCTTGTCAATATCGCCAACCGTTTCGGCTTTTCTTGCCAAACCTTTCATATGAAGGATTTTGGTAATCGCCGCGGTTAACGTGGTTTTCCCATGGTCAACGTGGCCGATTGTGCCAATGTTAACATGAGGTTTTGTCCGTTCAAATTTTTCTGCCATATTTTTTTAAAAAATGAATTATTTAATAATGAAATTTTTTAACTAAAAATATGAGCTATCCCGCCGAAGTCCGCCGAGGGCGAGACGAAGGCGGATGCCATACATTAGCTTAATCTATTTAACACGCAAATCTCATTTTAGTCAATAATCAAATGGTTGTCAACCCCGTTTAGAAGTAAGACGCCGACGGCGTCTGCCGACTTGTCGGACTTCTAACGGGGTCAACAATAATAAAAGAGCCAAATTAACTTAGGCCCTTTTGATTATAAGTCAAAAAGCGTTACTTTTTAAACAGCGGGATAGACCTTCTGGCAACAATTTTGTCTTTATCATCAACAACAATGATAATAAAGGTTCTTTTATTTGTGATTTCCTCTGTCTTAGCAATTAAGTCCAACTGATTAACCGTTTCAACCCAATTTCCTTCGTTAGTTTTCAGAGCGTTGTAGTAAACGGCCTTATTGGCAATAGTTCTGTGTTCATGTATATAAACCAGTTCACTGGAAATCTTCACATAAAAACTCCCGGAACCGTTACCGCCGCAAAACATAAATTCTGAGTCGTAATCTGAATCTGTTTCAACAACGCTGTTAGGACAAGACCATTTTGAAACATCCGGAACCTCGGCGTAAGCGATCCCAGCCGCCATAAGCACAGCCAAAGCAACAACAATTTTCAGTGAACGATAGATAATTTTAGATGGATAGAGAACCTTATAGGTAAAAATGTTTTTTACTTGCGCTCTTCCTCCAATTGTATCCGCAATGCCTACCCACCTATCTGCCTCGAAAAGAGCGGTTCTTTTTGTCATTAATCCTCCATCGCGTCTAAAACCGGAACCGTGACCGCTAACATATAGAGCATACCAACGACCGATAAAAAAATTATGAATATATTTGAACAAGCTCATCATACTTTCTTCTCCATCAGAAGTTTTGTAATTTCAAAAGAACAAACTAAAGTGAGTGCACCATAGCAAATACAGTGACACCCTGTCAAATGTCTTTTTGTATCATAACTTCCCTATAGGGAGCTTATGATACAAAATCAGTTTATAAAAAATTAACGCGTTTTCAGACGATCGTCGCGGAATGCGTTAATTTTATTTTTTTGTAATTTAGTATAATCTCCGACCGCATAAGCCATCTCGAGAGATTTTATGCGGCCAACAACAATTTATCCGCACAATTTCCCTCGAGGAAAGATATGCGGATAAAAGATATGCGGATAAAAAGAATAGCCGCAAATTGCGGCTTAATTTTTAATTGAATTTTATTTATCTCAGTTACTTTAATTTCTCGTATTCAGTCCAGCAATAGTTCTTTCCGATTTCCATTTCTTTTGCGGTCTCAAGCCAATTTTCCGCACCCCATTTATAATAACGGATTCCATAAATTTCTACCCGCTTGCCATTGTCAAGAATTTTATATGGCTTGGGATCATGCGAGCTTTCAATAATTCCCAAAAAATACTCCTGAAATAATTTTACGTCTACAACTTTCGCGCACTTTTTAACTTGCTTAACCGGCGCTTCTATACAAGCCCCAAGCGCAATAATAGCAAATAGAGCTAAAACCGCCGTGCTGATTGTCTTCATTTTCTGCCCTCATTTTCTTGACAAGGTACAAAAAATATAAGTAGCTACATTATATAACTAATATGGCAATTCGTCAAGGTCGAGGTCTTCTAAGGTAACGTCGCCAGCGTCGGCAAGATTTATTTCATCAATGTTGGCCGAAGCCTCCGCCTTCGCAAAAGCTCTCGCCTCGCCAAAGCCTACGGCGAAGCGCGGGTCGGCGGTCAAGTCCGGAAACATTTCTTCAACCATCGTCGCGCCAATGGGATTTGTGACTGGTTTTTCTTTTTCAGCCTCTCCTCTGATTCCAGGAATCTTCCCTTCGCCTTCGGCGAATTCCTCGATTCCTGGAATCAATTCCTCGTTTCGAGGTTCGGATTTATTTTGAAGCTTCTCATATTCTTCCATCGTTAAAACAACGCCAATCGGCTTGCCATTTTCAATTAAAAGACATTTTCCGCCTTCTTCTAAAAATTTTTTTATTGTTTCATACATACGCTTTCGCTTAATAATCCTAATTTATGACCCGAATATCCTAATACTCCGAATAGATTTAGATGCAGAATTAATTCGGATTATTCGGATTGTTTTTAAATTATTCGGATTATGATAGTTCTACTTTTTACCGGCAATAATAAGTTCCGTTACATTATTTGGCACTTCCTCGTATCGGTCAAATTCCATAGTATATGAAGCGCGGCCCTGGCTCATTGAACGAAGCTTGGTGGCATAGCCAAACATTTCCGAAAGCGGTACCTTGGCATCAATCACCTTCATCATCGCCCGTTCCGACATTTTTTCAATTTTACCGCGCTTGCTATTTAAGTCGCCGGTGATGTCTCCAAAAAATTGATCAGGCGCGACTACTTCAATCTTCATTATCGGTTCAAGCAACACAATATTAGCGCGCTTAACTGCTTCCTGTAAGGCAATTGAACCGGCAATTTTAAAAGCCGCCTCCGAAGAGTCTACTTCATGATAAGAACCGTCATAAAGCGCCACTTTCATATCAACTATAGGAAAACCTGCTTTAACCCCTTTTTCCATCGCTTCTCTTGCGCCTTTCTCGGTAGCCGGAATAAATTCCTGCGGAATAACACCGCCTTTAATTTCACTGATAAACTCAAAGCCGCTGCCTCGCTCTCCCGGTTCAACCCGTAGCCAAACATGGCCATATTGTCCCCGACCGCCCGATTGTCTGATATACTTTCCTTCAGCTTCGGCAATTTTTTTAACTGTTTCTTTGTAAGCCACCTGTGGCCGACCGACATTAACCGAAACTTTAAATTCTCTAAGCATACGGTCAACAAGAATTTCAAGGTGCAGTTCTCCCATGCCGGAAATAATAGTTTCGCCGGTTTCTGAATCGGTTTTAATTCTGAAAGTCGGATCTTCTTCCGAGAGTCGCTTCAAAGCCATACCCATTTTTTCCTGGTCGGCTTTTGTTTTCGGCTCAATTTTTTGGGAAATAACCGGTTCCGGGAAAGTAATCTGTTCCAATATTATCGGCTGGTCTTCGTCTGAAAGCGTGTCGCCGGTAGTGGTGCTTTTTAGGCCCACGGCGGCGCCGATTTCGCCGGCTTTAATCTCATCAAGCTCTTCTCTTTCGTTGGCGTGCATCAATAAAATCCGACCAAGGCGCTCTTTGGAATCCTTGGTTGAATTTAAAACATAAGAACCTTTTGTAAGTTTGCCGGAGTAAACGCGAAAATAAGTGAGAGAACCGACATAAGGATCGGAAGCGATTTTAAAAGCCAGGGCGGCAAAAGGTTCATTATCTTTGGGCTCTCGGAAAATTTCGGCGCCGGTTTTTAGATCGTGGCCTTTGGTCGGCGGCAAATCTGTCGGGCTTGGCAAGTAATCAACAACGCCGTCAAGCATTAATTGAACACCCTTATTTTTTAGCGCCGAGCCGCAAAAAACAGGCACCAATTTACCGGCTAAAGTGGCGTTTCTTAAACCCTGCCTAATTTCATCAGAAGAAATCTGGGCGCCCTCAAGATAACGCTCCATTAACTTATCGTCGCTTTCAACAATTCTTTCTATTAAATATTTGCGGGCTTTCGCGGCTTCTTCTTTTAAGTTTTCCGGAATATCAGAAAATTCAACTTTTTCGCCGTGTTCGCCCAAAAAGGTAACTTTTTTTTCTAAAGTTAAATCGATAACGCCTTCAAATTTTTCTTCGGCTCCAATCGGTAAATTAAGAGACACAGCGTTTAAAGTAAGGCGTTCGCGAATGGAGTCAAAACTTTTTTGGTAAGAAGCTCCCATGCGGTCAAGTTTGTTGATAAAACAAATTCGCGGTACGCCGTATTTGTCTGCCTGATGCCACACGGTTTCTGATTGCGGTTCTACCCCGGCCACACCGTCAAAAACCACTACCGCGCCGTCTAAAACCCTAAGAGAACGCTGAACTTCAACGGTAAAATCAATATGGCCGGGGGTGTCTATTATATTAATTCGATGTTCGTATTTTTTTCTGCGTTCTTCCGCGTCTAAATCCGCGTCGGTCCGCGCTTGATAAGTCGGAGTCCAAAATGTTGTCGTGGCCGCCGCCGTAATGGTGATGCCGCGCTCCCTTTCTTGTTCCATCCAGTCCATAATGGCCGCACCCTCGTGAACTTCACCAATCTTATGGGATATGCCAGTGTAAAACAAAACACGCTCGGAAACGGTAGTTTTCCCGGCGTCAATATGGGCGATAATGCCTATATTTCTGACTCTTTCAATTGGGTAATTTTTCTTTTCTACCATGAAAAGTGTGCGAATGCCCTGTTAGCTTCGGCCATTCTGTGAGTATCAATCTTTTTCTTTATGGCCGCGCCTTCATTGTTGCTTGCCAAGATAAATTCTTCCGCCAGTTTCGCGGACATCGGTTTTCCTTTTTTTGTGTTGGCCGCTTTAATAATCCAGCGAAAGGCCAGCTGAATTTTCCTACTGGTTCTCACCGGCTGGGGCACCTGATAATTAGCGCCTCCGATACGGCGCGATTTTACTTCAAGCGACGGGGAAACGTTTCTTATCGCTTTTTGGAAAAGCTCGAGCGGATTGCCTTTGGTCTTTTCTTTCATAATATCAAAAGATTTATAAACCACTTTTTGGGCGGCGGACTTTTTACCTTGGCGCATTACGTAATTTATAAATTTGCCAACCAGCTGGTCTTGATACTGCCAATCGGCGGTATTAACTTTTTTTATTTTTGTTGTTCTACGCATGATTTATTTCGGTTTTTTAGCTCCATATTTTGACCTTTGTTGTTTTCGACCCTCTACTCCGGCAAAATCCAATAAACCGCGGACAATGTGGTAACGGACGCCCGGCAAATCCTTCACTCTTCCGCCGCGAATCACTACAACCGAGTGTTCCTGCAGATTATGGCCGACGCCGGGAATATAAGCCGTAACTTCTTTGCCATTGGTAAGCCGAACTCTGGCTACTTTTCGCAGAGCCGAGTTTGGTTTTTTGGGAGTCGTGGTAAAAACCTTAACGCAAACGCCGCGCTTAAACGGAGACGGCGAAAAAACCGGCCGGTTTTTGATGACATTAAAATAATACTGCAGGGCCGGAGATTTGGTCTTGCTTTTCTTCGGCCGCCTCGGTTTTTTTATTAACTGATGAATCGTCGGCATAACTTCCCTAATCTAACCGCATCCCATCATTTTGTCAATAAATCATGTGAAAAATTAAATCTCCATTTCTCGAGAGATCTTATGCGGTCAGCAACTTATCCGCATATCTGACCTCGAGGATGTATATGCGGATGAATAATTTATCAAAATAATTTTTCTGTGATTCTGTAATTTCTGTAATTAATTTTTTAAGAAAGTTTTAAATCAAAAAATTGGCGTAAGTCTCCCTCTCTTTTGTCTAAAGATTCAATAATGCAATAATTCACGTAACGATCAATTGATAAAAATTCGCAAATGAAATCTATTTCATCGCGGCAATCATAAGGATAAATAAACACGCTTTCTTGTAACGGATAAAATCCCAGATCTTTTAATCTTTTTGAAAGAGCGCGGCGTTCTTTGTTTTTCTTATAAGGAATGTCAAAAATCACCAATCGCCATTTCTTATCCCATTTTTTAAGTTGCGGCAATTTTAAATTGTCATAATCAAAATTTTTCAATATTTTTCTGCCGTTATCAGTAATTTTTATATAAATCTCATTATTTTTTTCTACTAATTCAACCAATCTTTTTTTGTTTAGCCGCTGTATCGCTTCATGGATTCGTTTATAATCAACTTTATCCCAATTTTTCCGCCATTTGATTAATGGTTTTAGTATTTGAGGCAGGTTAGGCAGAAAAAATGAAGATAAAATAATTGGACCTACGGCCAACATAAATAAAATTTCTCTGGTCAATGATTTTCCTTTTAAAGTCATAAATAAAGTATTAAACTAAATAGTACACTCAAAGTTCTATCCGCACAAGATGCCTCGAGGATACAAATGCGGATAATAAGTAAATTAAATGGAATTATAAATAATAAAGAAATAGATAAAGAATAAGAAATATAATATAATAAGAGATATAATATAATACATTTTATGTACAAACCGATTGTTTTGGTAATCTTAGATGGATACGGGCGGGGGCCGGAAAACACAGCCAACGCTATTTTCAAAGCCAAAAAACCAAACATAGATTTTATTGAAAAAAATTTCCCGATGACTAATCTTCAAGCGTCGGGAATTGCCGTTGGCCTTCCTTGGGGCGAAGAAGGCAATTCCGAAGTCGGCCATTTAAATCTTGGGTCGGGCCGGATTGTTTATCAATATCTTACCAGGATAATTTTCGCCATCCGCGATGGTTCGTTTTTACAAAATCAGGAACTGCTCTTGACCGCCAAGCATGTTAAAAAAAACAATTCGGCGCTTCATATAATCGGACTTTTGGGGCAGGGCAACGTCCATAGCTATATTGATCATCTTTACGCCATACTGGATTTTGCCAAAAATGAAAAATTGGAAAAAGTTTTTATTCACGCTTTCACCGATGGCCGCGATTCGCCGCTCCAAAATTCGCTGAATTTTTATGGGAAAATCAAAAATAAACTGGATCGGGATTATCCCTTCGCCAAAATAGTTGATTTAATCGGCCGGTATTGGGCAATGGATCGCGACAACAACTGGGATAGAACCGAAAAAACTTATCGTCTGCTTACCGAAAGCCAGGGTGAAATTGCCGGCAGTGTCGAGAGCGCCATTAAATCCGATTACGACAAAAATTTAACCGATGAGTTTATTGAACCGAAAATTATAGAAAGCGAACCGATTAAAGACAATGACGCGGTGATATTTATAAACTTCAGAGAAGACAGCGTGCGGCAATTAACCGAGTCCTTTGTTTTAGAAAATTTTGACAAGTTCAAAAGAAAACAAATCAATAATCTCTACTTCGCGACTATGACTCGTTATGATAAAGATTTGCCGCTTCATGTTTTATTTGAACCGCTAAATATTGATAATCCTCTAGTCAAAGTAATTTCCGACGCCGGAAAATTTCAAATTCATATTGCCGAAACAGAAAAATACGCTCACGTAACTTATTTCTTTAACGGCGGCATTGAGGCCTCCTTTCCCAAAGAAGACCGGTTGCTTGTGCCGACTCAACATGATTATAACTTTGCCGAAAATCCGGCAATGTCCGCTCCCGAAATAACCAAAAAAGTCATTGAAAGCATAGAATCAAAAAAATACGATTTTATCGTTATTAACTACGCCAACGCCGACATGATCGGCCACACCGGCGATTTTAAAGCCACCGTCAAAGCAATCGAAATTATAGACGATAAAATAGGACAAATTATGGAAGCAGTACTTAAAATTAACGGGATTTTAATTATCACCGCCGATCACGGCAATGCCGATGAAAAAATCGATCTTCTGACCGGAACGCCTCTTACGGAACACTCCGCCAATCCGGTGCCATTCTATTTGATTGGAAATGATTTTAAAAATGAGAAATCCCAAGAAGACGTTGAGGTTGGGAAACTGGAAGTGAGCGGTATTTTGGCAGATGTAGCGCCGACAATTTTGGAATTAATGGATTTACCGAAGCCGCCGGAAATGACCGGAAAAAGCTTGCTGAAAATACTTGATAAAAAATGATTTTTGTGATATTTTAAGCACTAAATTAGTGCGCCTGTAGCTCAATTGGATAGAGCGTGTGGCTTCGGACCACAAGGTTCCGGGTTCGAGTCCTGGCAGGCGCGCAAAATAAACGCGCCCATAGCTCAATGGTAGAGCAGATCCCTCTTAAGGATAAGGTTGAAGGTCCGAATCCTTCTGGGCGCACAAAATTTGACTTATTATTTATATTGTTATATAAAATAGTCAGTTTTTATTTTTGATCTTTTACAAATCAGGGAGAAAAAAACGATGGCGCTTATGGAAGATTTTGACAGAGGCATGGTTCCGATGAAGTGCGACAAAAGAGAAGAGGGCTGTACTTATGGACTCCCGCATTACCATTGCAAGATTTGCGGCGATCAAGTTAACAGCGATGAATTGCGCCGCGATTACCATCCTTGCTGCTCGGTAAAATGCATTAAAATTTATAATCAACAATATTCGCCGCTTATTTAACTAATAAAGGAGACCGCCAATGCCATACGTACCGAGTAAAAAGACCGATGATAAATCAACGGATAGAGAAATCATTGACGCAACGCTTACACCTTTGGTTTTAAGCGTCGCGGCAGAAATAACAAATAACTTTTCCTTGCGGAAAATTTACGAACGCGTTTTTACCCGAACCGCTTCCAGTCTCCGAGACATACTCAAAAACCCTAGCACGTATAACGAAGGATTAACATGGAATTTAGCAAGAGCAGTTTTTGAAACCGGCGCGAAGTACGGCTACGAAGGCGCCTATCTTGGCGAATTCAACTACGCCTTCACGCGGCTTATACAGCTGGTGCCGCAAGCCAAAGTGGCGCGAGGCGATTGGAAAGACGAATTGCGATATTGGCTATACGCCGAAACGGTTACCGCCTTAAAACATGCAGAGGATTATACCAAAGATTTAGATATCGGCGTTGATGGCGTTTTCCGAGATATTAAAGACGAATATAAATGGGAAGTTAATCGTTCATATGAGATCGCCCAAATTCTCAAAAGCGGCCACTGCTACACTACGCCTTACTACAATCGCGTAGTTGAAGCGGTTGATGAGGACGGTAATCATGTTGGTCACATTGAAGTCATGCTCAAGCGGAGCGGAGCCACATTGAATGTTGACGCGCTCTCGCTTCAGCTCGTTTTAAAAAAGAAAAAAAGTTAATCAAAATAAATCCCGAATTGCCCCAGTAGTAGAAGCTTTGCTTCACTACGAGGCGCGCCTTCGGGGTTTTAATTTTTAATGACAAATCGGCTAAAATGACATAAAATTACAAAAATTGGAAGTGTGCCAGAGTGGTTGAATGGGCCGCTCTCGAAAAGCGGTATGCCGGAAACGGCATCGGAGGTTCGAATCCTCCCACTTCCGCCAGTTGGGAAATTAAAAACCGCATCTTGCGATGCGGTATATTTTATCGGTTCTTCATTAGGCGGCTCAAAAAAATTATCGGAGCAAAAATAAAGAAAATTAGAATCAACGAATATGCGGCAAAAAGAGGCCAGTACCTGGTAAATTGATCTTTAAACGTTGCTTTGTACCAAGTGCCGGCAAGAGCTTGCGACTCTGTTGAATATATTGGCCGATTGAGTGTAATTTGATACTCGATGCTTCCCAGAAACCAATCGCCAATAAGCCGTACGCGCGTATAATACTCTATGCGCACTTGATATTCGCCTTCGGGAAGACAATTTTCAACAAGGGAAAGCGGAGGAATCATGCTTCGCTCTGAAGAAAGATGTATCCAATCATCCGAACGTTTGGACAGATATTTTTCGGTTGCAAGGCCTTGACCGCGCACTAATACTTCGGCGGTTAAATATTTGTAATCGCCAATCCCGGCAATCGGCTGTTCAACGAAAAGAAATTTTCCAACCGGACATTCATCGGCTCTGATGCCATCGGCCGAAACAAGCGTGGGAAAAGCAAATGCAAAAACCGCGATTATCGCGAAAATCGCCTTCATATGTTCTCCCTTTTATAAAAGAAACAAATGTCATTAGTTAAATTGAATACTAAATCCATTCATCGGTCAATTATTCTAAATTTTTCATCGCCTCCATTGATTTGACAAAAAATTTAAAAAAGATAAATATTCTTAATAAAGATATTGTCCTTTAAAATCGGGAGGAGGCCTGATGAACAGAAATAGCCGAAAACTTTTTACGGCCTTGCCGAACCCTATAATTGCGATTATTTTAATTTTTGCTCTCGGCGGCTGCACCGCCGCGGGAAGCATTACCCAAAAAAATGATTACAAATTTGAAACGACGGGGCTTTTTATAAAACCGTGCAAAGAAAGAACGGAACTTGAAAAATCAAACCGGAATAAGAAAAGTGGTTTTTTTGATAAATTTAAATATTCAGAAGAAGAGCGCTCCAAAGAGTTAAACACAACGCTTAACTGCAACGAAGTAGATCTTACAATAATGATCGCGGCGTTTAGCGGTATTAAAGAAAGCGACGAAGAAAATGGCGCCCTTGGCGATTCCATTGAAGAAGTAATAGGAAAGGGATTTACGATTCATCTTGGCAACGAAGGAAAAACGCGGCGACAAGGCACGGAAATTCTTTACGGCGCCGACGCTTTAGCGGCTGTAGGCATGCCGCTTAACCCTCCGCAATTAAATACGCCTGAAGCGATTGAAGTATATAAAAAATACATGAAATCTCATTTTGCCTGGACATTTAAAGAAACAAATCTTGGGGTAACGGCGGATCGTATTTACATTAATACAAAAAATGCTTCAACAACGGGGCCGGATTATAAATTTGTGATTACTTTTAAAGATAGTTATGTTTTCCGGCGCGTTATCAAGGGCGGTCCTCAAAATACGGTAACTCAAGAAAAAGCCTTTCTCCTCGGCCCGGGAGGATTTGTAAGCGATCTTTTAATGGGTGGAGTAAATAGAGGTATCAATATTATTAAATAGGATGGAGAAATTCCATCCTTATTTTATTTGAAATCATATGTTTAAAATGGTAGATTTAAATGTATCATGTCTGATGATGCTGTAAAAATTAAAGTGCGGGAAGAGAGTGAGATAAGCTCCGCCTCTGGCGATATAAACTGGCAGGTTGAAGAACAGCCAATAACTCCCAACAGCAACTGGCTTTGGGCTTTGGCTATTGTTGGTTTTGCTGTTATTATTTTTTCAATACTTTTAAAAAACTATCTTCTTATAGTGATCGTCGCTTTATCGGCATTCATTGTTTACGCGAGAAAATTTAAAAAACTAGAAACGCATGATTTTCGGATTAACAGCAAAGGCATTACTATTGATGGAAAATTTTATTCCTATGAAAGTTTTGAGTCATTTTGGATTTTCCCGGATGAAGAAATGGTTTTCAGAAGAAAACACCATTTTATACCCCTTTTAACCGTTCCGTTTCATGGTTATGAAGAACAAGAAATCAGAAAAATTATTGAAAATTACCTTCCGGAAAGCGAAGAAGAGGAATCTTTCCTGGATTTACTACAAAAAAAGTTTTTTTAATTTTCCCCTCGTCGTTCAATGGACAGGACGCAAGATTGCGGATCTTGCGATGTAGGTTCGATTCCTACCGAGGGGACACTTGAGACATTAGTATTCTTATGCTAAATTTATAGTATGATTACTAGATCAAAAACCAAAGCTCACTCTATCGTTGAGTTTGATCGCGAGAACGACGGACGTTGGATCGCCGAAATCCCGAAATTGCCTGGAGTAATGGCATACGGCCTTACAAAAAAAGAGGCGCTACAAAAAGTATACGCCATTGCCCTTCGAACACTCGCTGACGGCATAAAACAAAGCAAGGCTCTCGCCCCGATTAGCCGGTCACTTGATGACGCAGCGGCGCGCCG
>CAZKLP010000002.1:6299-22760 GCA_964553885.1 uncultured Candidatus Saccharibacteria bacterium | reverse complement strand
TCTTGAAAGCGCTGTTTTCTATCGGCTGGCGAGTGAAGCGCCAAAGAAAAACTTATGGTTCAACAGGCTCAGAGCGAAAACGGTTCGGACTAATTCAAGAATAGAACGCATATGCTCACAAAATATTTTGGATCGGCGGCGGTTAAAAAACTGGCCAAACTTAAAATAAAAACGGTTCGCGACCTTCTTTATCACTTCCCCAGCCGCTACGACGATTTCTCAAATTTTACGCCGATTGCGGAAATAAAATCCGGTTCTCAAGCATCGGCGCGAGGAACAATTTTAAACGCTAAAAATATCCAGATTTTTCGGCGGCATATGACCTTGACGGAAATAATCGCTGAAGACGACACCGGCGCCATAAAATCCGTCTGGTTCAACCAGCCATACCTTTTAGCTCAATTCAAGCCGGGCCGATTGATTAATCTTTCGGGGAAAGTCGTTTTGAACAAAGGACGGCTTTGTTTTTCCAATCCCGCTTACGAAGTAGTCGGATACGGGGAAACTAAAACCAAAAAAGAATCTCTTCATACCGGACGAATGGTGCCGGTTTATCCAGAAACATCCGGCATCAGCTCGCGCTGGCTGCGTTTTGCCGTAATGCCTATGCTGAAATTAGCAAACCAAATTCCAGATGTTTTACCCGACGAAATAAAAAAAACGTATCGCCTGCCAAATTTAAATTTTGCCTTAGAGCAAATTCATTTTCCGAAAGCTCTAGAAAATGCCGAATTAGCAAAGAAACGTTTTGCTTTTGAAGAACTTTTTATATTGCAGCTGTTTATGATGCTGGAGCGGTTGAAACTGGCAAAACAAAAAGCGCCAATAATAAAATTTCAAGAAGCGCCGATAAAAAAATTTGTAGAGTGCCTGCCCTACAAATTGACCGATGACCAAAAAAAAGTATCGTGGCAAATAATTAAAGACATTGGAGAACTAAAACCGATGAACCGGCTTTTAGAGGGCGACGTCGGCAGCGGGAAAACCATCGTTGCCTCTATGGCCGCTTATCTTACCGCCCTAAACGGCTGCCAAGCCGCTTTTATGGCGCCGACAGAAATTTTAAGCCGTCAGCATTTTGAAAAAATTTCTCCCCTGCTAAAAAATTCAAAAATCACAATCGGCCTTTTGACTTCCGCCGAAGCCAGAGTTGACGGCAAAAAAATACCAAAAAAAGAATTCTTAAAAAAAGTTGAAAACAATGAAATTCAAATTGTAATCGGAACTCATTCACTAATCCAAAAAAATATTGTCTTTAAAAATCTGGCCCTGGTGATTATTGATGAACAACATCGTTTTGGCGTTAATCAACGGGCCACGCTTTCCGACCATCATAAAGAATCAATTCCCCATTTGTTATCCATGACGGCAACTCCGATACCGCGAACGCTCGGCCTCACTATTTGGGGCGATCTGGATTTATCGCTTATAAAAGAAATGCCTAAGGGAAGAATTGGTATTATCACCAAAATTGTGCCGCCTGAAAAAAGGGACTGGGCTTATGAATTTATAAAAAGCGAAATAAAAAAAGGCAGGCAAGCATTTGTGGTGTATCCATTAATAGAAGAATCAGAAAAATTATCTAAAAAATCTCCCGAGGAAATAAAAATAAAAGCGGCTAAAAAAGAATATGAGCGTTTAAAAACAGAAATTTTCCCGCATTTAAATATCGGATTGCTTCACGGCCGGATGAAAGCGAAAGAAAAAGAAAAAATAATGTCTGAATTTCTTAATAAAGATTTGGATATTCTCGTCACCACCTCCGTTGTTGAGGTCGGGATTGACGTCCCGAACGCCACGGTAATGATGATTGAGGGGGCGGACAGATTCGGACTCGCCTCTCTTTATCAATTTCGAGGCCGGGTCGGGCGGAGCGAACATCAATCATATTGCCTGCTTTTAACCGATTCTTCGCTAGCTTCCGTAAATGAGCGTCTTAAAGCGATTGAATCCGCTAAAAGCGGTTTTGAACTTGCCGAACGTGATTTGGAACTGCGCGGTCCGGGTGATTTTGCCGGCGTTCGCCAGTCGGGCCTTCCGGATTTAACAATGGCTTCTTTAACCGATTTAGAACTTATTCAAGAAACGCGCGAAGCGGCAAAAACAATTTTAAGCGCCGACCCAAACTTAAAAAAATATCCTCTCCTCTCCTCGCGACTTTCAGAATTCAGAAATAAAATTCACTTGGAATAAATTTAAAAAAAAAAATAATAAATAAATAATTTTCTGAAGCTTTTGCAGGCGTTTTAGCATGGTTTCTCCTCAATTCCTGACTATAGTCAGGAATTGAGGAGAATAAAACTCCGAAACGGACAGCGAGCCCCGCGCTGGCGGGACGAGCGCGCGAAGAAAATTATTTATTTATTATTTTTTAATCTTCGGGGTGTTCCAAAAACCGAGATATTTTCCGAACATCAGCCTGGTTTGGGCGTCTAATGCTGGGATTGAGCCGAAAAGAATCATATTAACGGGAAATAGAAACCATTGTAAAATCATCCAGATATATTTAAAGCGGCCATAACGGGGGGGGCGGGGCGGCAGAAGATTTGTCGCTATTATCGCGGTAAAAATTAAACCAACCATAGCAAGCGTCATAATCCAGCGGGTTAGGTGGGGTAAATTATAAGAAAGCAGTGTTTCGCCGAACCTCCCGCGGCCAATTACCGTTGGCAGCCACCCCAAGAGAAAAATAATCAAAGAATTTGTCGCCAACGAATGAGCGCTTTCAATCATTATAAAACTAAGCCGCCATTTTTTATTTTTGGGAATTTTTTTATTTTTTAAAAATCCAAACAGAAAGTAAGGATTGTTTTCAACACCATAAGCCCAGCGCTGAATTTGCCTGTATTGGTTTTTTAAAGTTCGCCAAAAACTTCCGGCTACGTTAGCATCCATATAAACCGGGAAAAAAATTGGCACGGTCTGCCAATCGCCATTATAATAAATCAGGCACTGCCAAAAAATTCTGGAGTCCTCCGATACGACATTCGGCTGCCAAAAACCGATTTCGAAAAGCGGTTTAAAACCTATTGATTGGGAAGAAAAAGTGATCAAACGTTCCGGGCGCGACTGTTGAATCATTTGCCAGAAAGTGGTGGAAAAAGCGAAAACCCGAGCAAAAGCCGGCGCTTCCCAAATATTATTTGTAAAAATAGGAATCGGTTGAAACGACGAGCGCAGCGGTTTTGCGCAAGTCAGATAATTATACGCGAGACAACCGAAAAACTCAGGGTGAACCGCCGTATCAACATCAAAAACCGAAACAATAATATTTTCATAAGGAATTTTAAATTCATCAATAATTTTATTTTTAGCTTCTTTGATCGCCCAGCAATCGTTTGAACCCTTGCCGGCGATTTCCCCAGGAATATTTGCCGGATGTTCGGTTGTCAAAAATTTAAAGAATCTGCCTCCAAATTCTCTTCTGATTTCCGCCGCTGTGAAAGCGGCGTCAGCGCCCCCCCCTTCTTCAGTAGCTAAAACCACAATTAATTTTTCCAAAGGATAATTAATTTTTAATAAACTTAAAAAACTGTGTTTCACTACTTCAAGCGGTTCCCGATACATTGGCAAAATCACTAAATGATGTATATCCCGCCAATTTACATTTCCTAGTTCTTTAGAAACCTGTTTAATATTGGCGAGTTCGCTAAGCCAATTCTTTTTTAAATTAGCTTTCATTTTATTAAACGACGATCTCATATGAAACGACAAAAATACTGTTTTAAAAAACCAATAAATATCAAACGCGATAATAAAAATGGCGATATAAAACGGCAAAAACCAGGAAAATAAAATGATTAAAAAAAATGTCAGCCAGGAAATAAGCCCCGGAAAAATTTCAAGAAAGCGATAAAAACGCCTGTCTTTTGACCCCGCTAGTTCGGAAGCGCGTCCGATTTTTAAATAATATTTATCATTTTCCATTTTATCTTAATTAGATATAGCATAAAACTTGATTAAAAAATAGTGTCAGTTTGCAAGCGATCGCTGGTAAACTTACATTTTAGAGATATGACTTTAAAAATCTCCGCCGGAGACAGATCCCGGAGGCAGATCCGTCTTTGGCGGAAAAAATAAACCCCCGCCTTGGCGGAGGTAAAAATCTTTAAAATATTATATTTCCTAGCGAGGCCGCGGCAAAAGCTTAATTTTATTGCGGCCGAGCGACGAAAATTCAAGAAATGCCATGGCATTTCTTATATTTTAAAACGGCGCTTTAAAAATCACCTCTTCCTTAAGATCCGTTTGAACCATTTCTTCGTCTAATTCGCCCTCTTGTTTTAAGCCATAGCTGAATACTACTCGGCTACCTATAAGCTCTTTGTCTTCAACTTCTGTTTCTTTTTCTTCCGTTTGATGCCAGGTGAACCACCAATCCTTTTCTTCTTCTTTTTCGGTAACTACGGTTTCAAGATGAACAAGCTTTTTCCCGCCCCACATTTTGAAAAGGCGCCCAAGCACGTCTTTCATGTACATTTCATCTTTAGACCAAAAATCAAGATCTACTCCCTGGTGCTCGTGCACTAAATATAATTCGCCGCTATTGTCGAAGTTCGCGTCCTCAATGCGAATAATCGGCAAATAAAAATTCGTATACTGGAAAAGAAGACGTTTTTTAATTCTGCGGAAAGAACGGGACTCAATCACGTAACGATTGCGCTGAGTATATGTTTTATAATCCCAAACTTTCTTCGCTTTATAAAAGAAATACTGGTTTTCTTCGCAAAAATCTTTCGTAAAAAATTCTTCCAAAAACATAAGATCGTCATAAGTTGAGCGAACTTCAAAAATCTTTTCATTTCCCATACCGAGACAAAAATCGTCACGGCGCTTCGCAGCCCATTCTATCCATTCTTCGGGAATTGGTATCGCGGGATAATTAATTTTTCCATTTTTGAAGCGTTCGCCAAAAAATACGAGCGGACTAAGCGCGCCCTCTTCCTGTTTTAAGTCGCTTGACGTCCACAACCATAAATCCAATCTCCCCGCACGCTCATAAATATCGTGACGAGCTTTCATTTTTAATTCTTCTTCCGCGGTATCTGGAGATAACTTTTCTAACTCTTTGGCAAGAAGCGCCGCTTCAAGTTCTAACGGCTCCATTTCTTCCCTCATTTGGGAAATTTTTTGCCACTGCGACTGCCTATTCAGATAACGAAGCCACGAAGGAATGAGATATTCTTTCGTCCATTGATTGCGAATAAAAATTTCTTTGGGATAGCCCAAATTTCCCGCCTTAAGTTCTTCCACAAAAGAAGAAAATTCATTCCATTGCCTTAAAAACTCATCGCTACTTAAATCAACTTTATCCGCGATGGTTTTAAAAACCGCGAATTCTTCCCAGTGTTCCTTTACAGACCGATATCGGCACTCGTCCCAAATTGTCCCGTGCCGGCCACTGTCCCAACGAAACTTGATGTCTTTCCAAATTTCGTATCCGAGCCGGTAAGGATTAATTCCGCCGCGCTTTCTCTGCACGCCGGCAAGTTCTTCCGAAAATTGCGTAAGTTCGCCGGAAGAAATCATGCCGGCTTCGGTCATAATTTCTTCCTGCCAAAGCGTTGCCCAGCCCTCATGCATCAACTTTGTGCGGCTCGTTGGGGCAGAATAATAACTGTGCCGGCGAACCATGGCAATAAGCTCTTTTTGCCATAATTCAAGAGGCGCGTAGCGCATAAAAAATCCCAGGATATCTTTTGTCGGTTCCGGAGGAATAACCGCGCCTCTCTCAATGTCCATTTCTACCGCAAGTTCTTCATCAAGACGGACACGCTCCTCTTCAATCCATTCTGGGGGATTTAAAAATTCATTCATATAACCGGGTAATTCTTCCCGCGGCTCAATCCGTTTCGGGATTTTTCTTTCTTCCTGATATTTTATCCGTTCTTCTTCGCTTTTAAGAGGCGGCTGGCGCCTGATATAAAGAGAATTCTGATCAATAAACCACTCAAAAGAAAGAATCCAGTCATAAAATTCTTTCACCCGGTCGCGGCCCACGAGTTCAAACATTCGCTCAACACGAAGCGCGTCTGAAGCCATGGCATTTACCATGTTGCGATTGGTGGGACGAAAATACGAGTTATTTTTGTTTAAGTCAACATGGCCGCAAACATGAGCCATAACCGTTTTTTGGGTAATAACATCGTTAAGCTGTAAGAGATAGGCGTACGCGGGAACAGTATTGAGCACCAGCTCGTAAATACGCCCCAATCCGAAACGGAATCTTTTTTTCCACCACAGAGATTCTTGGCCGTAACGCCAATGATGCGGCGTTGTGGGAAATCCGCGGCGCGCGACAATTTCGCTCATTTCTTGGGGCGTTACGATATTGTACATAATCGGGTAAAAATCAAGTCCAAAACGCCTCGCGATTCTTTCAATTTTGTATTTCCAGAGTTTAAGCTCGGTTGGAAAACGAAGCTCATCTGTCATGGCCTCTCCTCCTATGTTCCTTTTTTAAAAAAACACTTAATGGCGTCAACCGCGGATTCAAAACTGCCGGTCGCGACTTCGGCGTAAGCAAGATTTTCTACGTCCGAAAAACGTTTTAAAATTTCCTGACCGAGCGTTCCCGGCGAAGAAAATGTTTGAGCGCCCGATTTATCATAAGCCGGCCACCACGGACGATGCATCGCGATTTGCGCGTAATTAAACTGATTTACAATCGGAAAAATTTTTTCGCCAAGCAAATTCAGAAAAAGTTCGTTATCCGTGGACCAGTTAAACCCGTCAGAAAGGTACACAACATAAATGTTCCATTGCGAAACCGGAAATTCCGCGTCAATAATCTCATGGGTTTTTTCAAGCGCTACGGAACAAGTTGTTCCTCCGCCCCAGTCAACGGTGAAAAATTCGTCGCGAGACACACGCTCCGCCTGGTCGTCGTGAATGATATAAACTTTTTCAAGCTTATCGTAGTTTTGCGCCAGCCAAAATTCGCAAAGATCGCAAAGATAACTTGCCACCTTGCGTTCCGCCGGTCCCATTGAACCGGAAACGTCACGCGCGAAAAAAAGCACGGCATTATTCTTCGGTTCTTTTACCATGTCAAAAGAGGTGAACCATAAATCATCGTTTTGCGGAATAATTATCGTTTTATCCGGAGGACGAAATTCGCCTAAAGCAATTGCCCGTTTTATGGCCTCAAAAAATGTTTTTTTAAGATGAAGAAGAGAACGCGGCCCTTTCCGTGAAAGCGTATTATATTTTTCGCGCTCTTCAAAAACGGTGCGGTCGCCTTTTGGCTTAATGCGGGGAAGCTCAAGCATCTCTTCAAAATAATGAGCGAACTCTTCGGGCGTTAAATCAATAACAACTTTTCGCCGGCCGTGCCCTTGCCCGGCGCCCTTGCCCGGCTCATCACCCTCATCCACCGGCCCTAAATCATCGCCGGGCTCTCCTTCGCCTTGAGCCACTCCTTCTTCTGAAGGAAAACCAAACCGCCATGTGGGGATTTCAATTTCATCAACCTCAATTGAAATAAATCCTTCCCCGTCTTTGTTGCCAATAGTTACATTCCCGGTGCCAAGATAACGACGCAAATCAGCCCTGATTTTGCCCTTAATAATAGCGGTGTATTCTTCCTCATCAATCTTAATGCTTCCTGTTCTTGAAAGCGGCATCGAATGTCTCCTTATTTACTAAATGTTAAGGTTCATAGCGATATTAAAACACGCGTAAAATAAAAAATCCAGTTGTGTAAAAACTGGATTTATTTTAATTACTTACCGGCTTTTTTATCCCGATCTCCGCGCTTGAAAATACTCGCCACATACGTCATTACTTCCGCGGCGCAAATATTGCAGTAACCAAGATGAGTAATGAGGCGATCCTTGATAGTATCAATTCTCCTCTGCCCTTCTTGGTCAATGGATTTTCTGGAAATAAGCGCTTCCCAATTTATTTTATCTTTTTCTTGTTCAAAAAGATAAAGTTGCAACGCCTTATTAAGGCGTTCGTCGGTCTTATAAATAAAAGGTTCAACGTTTTTGTCGCGTTCGCGCTGGACCGCGCGCTTTTGCATCGCGTTAACGATTTTCTGGCGAAAATCTTCATGGTCTCCAATTTCAATCATGTCTTCAATGGCGCGCATGAAATCTTCGTCGTGCTCTTCGTCTTCGCCCGTAATCTGGTTCTTTAACTTTTCCTTGCTTGCCCAAGCGGTCAAATGGTCAATATATTTGCCAAACAATTCTTTAATCGCGTTCTCATCGCCGACAATGGCGCTGTAAAGATCGTCTTTTAAGAGCGCCCTTAATTCTTCTTCGGCTTTCGCGATAAGGCCATCGTACTTTTCCCGAAGTTCTTTTGATTTAATGTGAGGATGGGTACGAAGACCGTCTTTTAGTTCGCGCAAAACCGCGAAAAAGTTGACGCAGTTTTTATTGTCAACCGCCATAAAAGCGGCGGAAATTTTATCATGAATGTATCGGGGAGAAATCCCGCTCATTCCTTCATTTTCGGATTCAAGCATAAGTTCTTTAATAGAGTCCTCGTTGAATCCGGGAACGGTTTGCCCGTCATAAAGCTTTACTTTCCCCACCCTGTCAAGATTCCCCTTCTTGGGGTCTTCAACGCGAGTGAGAAGCACCCAGAAAGACGCGACCCGAACCGTATGAGGCGCCAAATGCTTGCCGCCCCTGCGTTTTACGTTGAAGAATTTATCATATACTTTCACTTCATTTCTTACCTCTAAAATGTATGGGATATCAACTTTGATTATTCTGTCCCTCAAGGCTTGCATTTTTTCGTTTTCTTTGAACGCTTTGTATTCCGGTTCGTTAGTTGAACCAAGAAGCACCTCATCAATTTCTACCTCCATAAATCCCTTTGGCTGAACGCGATGTTCTTGCGAAGCGCCCAATAGGTCATAAAGAAAAGAAAGGGCAAACTTTAGGCCTTCTTCCCAATAGAAGAACCCGCGATTCGCGGCTTCATAATATCCGGAAAAATCGAAAGTTCTAGGATCGGTTAAGGAGCCATAATTGCCAAGTTTTGAGAAATCATGTTCTCCTAAAAATTCGGCCACATCCTGGTCTTTTTCGGACTTGGGACGGACAACTACAATACCAAGCCGTTCCGGCTTAGAAAGGACAATGCGTTTTACTCTTAAGTGTTTCTCCACAACCTGTTGCCAATTATTGGAATAACGACGCATTAACTTATTAAAAATCGCCGCGCACTGCGGACAGGCGTGAGTATTTACCACTAATTCTACTTTCGATTTTTCCGGCAGTTTGCTATTTATTTCGTCAGAAAGCGTTTTAATAATTGCTTCGCGGATTTCCTGGGGGAAAACCGCGAGCGGCCCGTCGTGAAGAGAGCAATCCAATCTTGCCCTCTCAAACCTCCTGGTAATCGTCCCTAAAATTTCAAGGCCTTCATCATCACTTGGTTCAACGATCCAAAAGGGCGCGAACAGCTGGCCTTCCGGCCGCTTGGTATAATCGGCGAGTCCTTTAGCCAAGAGCTCGGCAATAGTGCTTTTGGCGGTGCCAATAGGTCCGTGTAGAAGATACATTCTGTGCTCTTGGCCAAGCCCGAGGGCCGCCGCCTGCAACACGTTTACGAATTTCATAACAGCGGCATCAACGTTGTTTCCATAAACCGCGTGGCGATGATCGGGATCAAACGGATCGTCAAAAATATTCCAACGAATAACCTCTTCGCGATGCCGACGATAACGAACATTGCCATAGTGCGCTATTGCGTTAAACAGTCGCTGATGAGCGGTTTCTACCGTACGCGGATGTTCAATGACTTTTTGAAAATATTCATTTATTGTGCCTTCCCAAGACAAATCTGAAGGAAGATCAACCTGAACTCGGCTTAAAATACTCCCTACCGACTTCTCAGACATTTTTCACTCCCTTTCTTATTTGTTAATGAACCCCTATTTAATATTTAGAGTATATGAACAAGTTAAAAAATTTGTCAACCTTCGCCAAATGTATGGCAACACTTTATACCACGCGCCGACCGGCACATAAACTTCTACCCGAAAACCTTTATCCCGCCATTTATACTTTAGATCATCTCTAACGCCATAAAATGTCTGGACAATAAAATTATTGCCGGATATGCGGCGTTGGTAAGCAACAGCCGCCTGTCTAACGCTATATTCTCCGGGAATTTTTTTTAAAACTTCTAATGCGTCGTTGGAACATTTTACATTTTTCATATCTATCTCAAGCGGTATTTTTTGATTATAAGCGCGCCTCGCAAGCTGCCAAAGGCGGTCACAATAAATTTCTTTTGAAATGGAGAGTCCAAGTTGGGTCGGTTTTACCGATACTTTTCCTTTAATTCCCGCCTTATGAAGCGCGTCAATAAGATAAAGATATTGCCTGAATGTTTGTTCAACTTTTTCTCTGTCGATACAATGCTCGCCAAGTAAATTAATAATCGGTGTAAAACCATCGTTTTGCAGCCGTTTAGCGACTTCAACGGCCGATATGTAATCCGCCGCGGGAATAAATTTTTTCTTTAAAGCCCTAAATAATAGTACAAAAAGTACCTTACAAACTACCGCTATTAGTACAATCAACACTATTGTCCGGTTTATTGTCAGTCCTCCATATTTAATTTTCAAACAACTTTTGTTTTTATATAACCCCGAATGATAAAGTTTGTCAAAAATAATTTTTTAATGTAAAATATTTGTCATTGGCGCTATCGTCTAGAGGCCCAGGACACGAGCTTTTCAAGCTCGGTACACGGGTTCGAATCCCGTTAGCGCTACAAATGTATGTATATTCTCGGAATTGAAACTTCGTGCGACGATACGGCGGCGGCAGTAATAAAAGCGGAGGGCAATTTTAACAAGCCGCAATTTTCGGTTTTATCAAATGTTTCTTATTCGCAGGTGGCGATTCATAAAAAATTCGGAGGCATCGTGCCCAACCTCGCTAGTCGCGCTCATCTCCAAAAAATCACTCCAACAGTCAAATCCGCATTATTGATGTCCGACATAAATAATGGAAATATAGATTTAATCGCGGTAACACAAGGGCCGGGTCTTATGCCATCGCTTTTAGTCGGCGTTAATTTCGCCCGCGCCCTGGCTTACAAATGGCAAAAACCGATTATTGGAGTAAATCATATTGAAGGACACATTTACTCCAACTGGCTACCGCCAGTTGGAGAACTTTCAATTTCTAATTTTCAATTTTCAAAAAAATTCAAAATTCAAAATTCAAAATTCAAAATTAAATTTCCGGCTTTGGTTCTTATTGTTTCCGGCGGACATACGGAACTTATTCTGATGAGCGGTTACGGAAAATACAAAATTATCGGCGAGACATTAGATGACGCCGCCGGTGAGTGTTTTGATAAAACCGCGCGAATTTTAGGTCTTGGATTTCCCGGCGGCCCGGTCATTGCTCGGCTTGCCGATAAATGGGAAAAAGATAAATTGGGAAAAAATGATTTTTTTAGAACGCATAGATTGCCTATAGGACAGAAGTGCGTTAATATTGAACAGATTAATCGGCAGATTGAATTACCGAGGCCGATGATAAATTCCAACGATTACAACTTTTCTTTTTCAGGACTTAAAACCGCTGTTTTATATTTATATAACGATCTTGTTAAAAAGTATCCAATTTCTAAAATCCGGCCTGCCATTGCTTGTGAAATCCAAGAAGCTATTACCGATGTTTTAGTTAATAAAACTTTAAAAGCGGTAAAAAATTTCCGACCAAAATCGGTGATGATTGCCGGCGGCGTTTCGGCCAACAAAAAATTGCGCGAAAAATTGGCTTTAAAAATCATGCCATATAAAATTCCTTTTTTTGTTCCTGAACTTTCCTATACTACCGACAATGCCGCGATGATAGCCGCTGTCGGATATTTTTACTATCTTAAAAAGAAACCGAAATCGGATTCGTGGAAAAAAATGGAAATAAATGCTAATCTTAGGTTATAAATTATGAATTTTGACTCACCGTATAATCCAAAAGAAACGGAAAGTAGAATTTACAAGCTCTGGGAAAAATCGGGGTTTTTTGCGCCAGAGGCGCATCAGCCGCAGGCTGATAATCCTAACTCTAAAAAAACTTTCTCCGTGATGATGGCGCCGCCGAATATCACCGGCTCGCTTCATATGGGACATGTTTTGGAAAATACCGAGGTTGATATTTTAGTGAGAACGAAAAGAATGCAAGGTTTTAAAACGCTTTGGCTACCGGGCATAGACCATGCCGGCATCGCCGCCCAAAATGTTGTTGAAAAAGAACTTTGCAAAGAAGGTTTGCATCGTCAGGATCTCGGCCGAGAAAAATTTGTTAAAAAAGTTAAAGAGTGGAAAGAAAAATATGGCACCATTATTTTAGATCAATTAAAAATGCTGGGCGCGTCTTCGGATTGGTCGCGGATCAGATATACATTGGATCCCGATTATACTAAAGCGGTTTTAGAGGTTTTTACCCATTATTACAAAAGGAATTGGATTTATCGCGGTGAACGCGTAATTAATTGGTGCGTCCGTTGCGCCACGTCAATTTCCGATCTTGAGGTTAATTATGTGCCGGAAGCAGCAAAACTTTATTTTATAAAATACGGACCGTTCACTCTCGCTACGACGAGACCGGAAACTAAAGTTGGCGACACTGCCTTAGCAGTACACCCAAATGACTTGCGTTATAAAAAATACGTCGGAGAAAATTTGGAGATAGAGTCGATAGATAATGATTTGCCGCCTAATCAGCCGGCAAAAACAAAAAAAATTAAAATCAAAGTGGTAGCAGATCGGGCAGTAGACCAGAAATTTGGCACCGGCATTATTAAGGTCACGCCAGCACATGATATAACCGACTTTGAAATCGCAAAGCGACATAATTTAACTTCAATTACCATAATCGACGAACACGGCCGAATGAACGAAAATGCCGGCCTGCGCTATCGGGGAATGAAAATCGCGCAAGCGCGCGAGCAAATAGTTAAAGATCTTGAAGCCATCGGGTTGATTGAAAAAATAGAAGATTATGATCACAACATCGCCCGCTGTAGCCGCTGTAATTCAGTCATTGAACCGAGACCATCCAAACAATGGTTCTTAAAAATGGAAAAACTGGCAAAATTGGCGATTCTGGCGATAAAAAAGAAAGAAACTATTCTATACCCGAAAAAATGGGAAAAAGTTTTACTAAACCGCCTTAAAAATGAAAGAGACTGGAATATTTCCCGACAACTTTGGTGGGGACACCGACTTCCTGTTTGGTTTCATGAGCAAAAATGCATTCCTAAAAAAAATCATGAAGGCGATATCGTAAAATGCGAAGAATTCATTGTTTCGGCTGAAGAGCCAAAATGTGAATTCTGCGACGCAAAATTTATCCAAAGTCCCGATGTCTTAGACACTTGGTTTTCCTCGGCTCTTTGGCCATTCGCGACGCTTGGCTGGCCTAAAAAAAATAGAGATTTAGAAAATTATTATCCCACAAATTTTATTACATCAGGAAGAGATATTCTAAATATTTGGATTGCTAAAATGATTTTTTCAGGCATGGAATTTATGGGTAAATCACCATTTAAAACCGCGCATATTCACGCCACCATCCTTAATAAAGAAGGTAAAATAATGTCTAAATCGCGCGGCACGGGCGTTGATCCTCTTGATTTAATTGAGCGCTTTGGCGCGGACGCAACCCGCTTTGGATGAATTTGGCAGAATATGGGAAATCAAGATATTCATTGGTCGGAGGAGCATGTGATTGCCGGAAAAAAATTCTGCAATAAAATATGGAATGCTACCCGATTTGTTTTATTACAAATCGGCAATTCTCAATTTCCAATTTCTAATTTTCAAAAAAATTTCAAATTTCAAATTTCAAATTTCAAACTAACCATTGCGGATAAAAAAATTGTTAATGGTCTCAAAAAAACAACCGCGGAAGTTAGCGGTTTTATTGAAAAATACGAATTCGGACAGGCGCTTCATAAATTATACGACTTTTTCTGGCACGAGTACGCCGATGTTTATATTGAAACCGCTAAAAAACAAATAGCGCAAGAAAAACTTAAAGAATCAACCCAGAATATTCTTTTGAAAATCCATCTAGATTTACTGAAGTTGCTCCACCCGTTTTTGCCGTTTATAACCGAAGAGATTTGGCAATCATTCGGCGGCTTTAATAATTCCAAAAGTTTTCTTATTATTGAATCGTGGCCTAAATAAAAATGCCGACTCAAAATTTATATTCTCTAATACCTGTATTGATTCTCGCGGTTTCGCCAAGTTTAGCGTGGCTGTTTTTTTATCTGAAGGAAGACCCACATCCGGAACCGAGATACTGGCTCTTCACAATTTTTATTATGGGCGTCGCCTTGGCGCCGCTCGTTATTTTTTTTGAAATGGCTTTAAACATATGGGGCGACGGCGCGCTAATATTCCTTGTCGCGCCGCTGGTTGAAGAAACGGCCAAATACGGCGCGGTTCACATAGCTTTAAATAAAAATATGATCTTGGACGAACCAGTTGACGGCATGATTTATGTTATCGTCGCCGCCCTGGGTTTCGCGGCCATAGAAAATGTTTTTGCTATTTTTTCATTCATTCCTGTGGGAGCAGACGGCTATTTAAGCGCTACTTTTAATTTTATGTCGATGCGATTTATAAGCGCCGTAGCTCTGCACGGTTTAGCCTCGGGTATTGCCGGTTATTATTTTGCCAAGTTTTATTTCATAGAAAAAAGTTCGGTTTTAATTTTTAAAGGCCTGTTTTTCGCGGCAGCTTTCCACGGAATCTATAACTTTCTTATAACAAAAAATGGAGAGTTATTCCCGCTAATTTTAACCGGCGTCATTTTGGGCGCCGCCGCTGTTTTAGTAATTTATTTTTTTAACAGATTGAAACACTTTAAAACTTATCAACAAGCATGGATTGACACGATAGTAGAACAAAAAGTATAATTTAGGCGAGAAGAAAACAAAACTATGCCAGAGCAAAAAGAACCCGAAAAAAATAATTTTGGAAGCGAAACCGAAGGCCAGCTTTCTATTGATGTATTTCAAACGCCGGCCGATATTGTTATTAAATCAACTATTGCTGGAGTGAAACCGGAAGATTTAGATATCGCTATTACCAACGATATGGTAACCATACGCGGTCATAGAAAAAGCGAAGAAAACTTGGCCGGTGACGATTATTTTTACCAGGAATGTTACTGGGGACCATTTTCCCGCTCCATAATATTGCCCGTTGACGTCCAGACAGATAAATCTTTGGCCACTTTAAAAAATGGGGTGCTGACGATAAAACTTCCCAAATCCGAAAAAATCAAAACTAAAAAAATAGAAATAAAACACCACGAAGAATAAGGTATGGGCAGGGAGGGACTCGAACCCTCAATCCTTTCGGAACATGCTTCTAAGGCATGCGCGTATTCCAGTTCCGCCACCCGCCCGAATATTCATATATATTATATTTCTTCAATTCTATCTAATCTTGCCTGTATAACAACTCGTTTTGAAGAAAATCCAATGGGCCAGCAAGTAATTAAAATTACGTTAGATTCATTTTTCGGCGTTTTAAGAATAAGGTCATTGGTTTGTTCCGGCGTTAAAATATTACTCGCGAAAACCCTGTATACCAACATATCATTTTTAGAAACTATATAAAACTCGTCTTCATTTTGAAGTTTATTTAAAAGGGCAAAAATGTAAGCATACTCTCCGCTGTACCAGCTTGTTTTTGAACTATGGCCTAAAATTACCGATTGCCCAAATTGACCCGGCAATTGAAAACCGGGATAAAGCCCTGCGCCTTTCTCTAAACTTGATAAAATACCTTGTATAGAATTATTTTCCGGAAAAATAATGGGAACCGATACCTCAATCTTTGGAATATAAAGATAATACGATTTATTTTCAGTGTCATATTCTGCGAATACGGACTGTAATGACAAATAATAGCGCAAAATTTTAAGATAAGCTCCTCCGTTTAAAAGCAAATAAACAAAAAAATTTACCAATAAGAATATTGTAAAAAATATGATTATTTCCTTTTTAAATTTGAAAATCATTTGTTGTGTCGGGTTTTAGTTCCTTGATTTTTATTTCTTTAATTTTCCTTGCAAGAATATCATGATTGCTACCCGAATTAAGTTGCCACCTAAATCTGATTTTAAGCAGTATTAAATAGATAATGATTGATAACGTTAAACTTATAGTCAAAATCCAAAGTAAAGCGCCTTGGGGACCGGTGGGGACATCGGCAGCTAACACGACTGACGTCGATTCGGCGCGCGCAACTGATGTGGGAGACGCGGGATATGACGCGGATGCCGCGTAAGCATAATTCACCGGAGGATATTTAGGGACGGCGGGATATGGAATAGATAGATAGCTGTACGGCTGATATGGATCCGACGGATAGCTGTTAACGCCGGGGTTAGAAATCTGGGGATAGCTGTACGGCTGATATGGATCCGACGGATAGCTGTTAACGCCGGGGTTAGA
>CAZKLP010000002.1:0-6199 GCA_964553885.1 uncultured Candidatus Saccharibacteria bacterium | reverse complement strand
AATCTGGGGATAGCTGTACGGCTGATAGTCATAATTTTCAATATAATAATCATAATTGCCGTTATCATAATCATAACCATAATCATAATAATATTGATAGTTGTAATCACCAAAATCATCCTCATATTGAGCGTTAGCAACTAACCAAAAACTACCAAAAAACAGCGTGAAAAACATTAAAACCGCGGCAAATACTAATGTTTTTCTATTATTTATTGATTTTAATAATGCTAAATATTTCATATTTAAGTTAACTAAATTGTACCATAAATTTTATTATATGTCAAATACAACGATACAAAAATCCCCCACTTATAGGGAGAGTTTTTGCGTTATCAACCTCGCCCGCCTTTAATTAAAACGCCGCTTGAAAAAATGTTTCAAGAAACGGCTTGAACGAATAGGTCAAAATAGCCACCGCTAAACCGACGATAGCGTAAATCAAAACGGTTTTTGATTTGGCAAGAGTGACTTCTGAAGCGCCCGCCGTCATATATAAAATTGCCGCCCAGAAAAACATAATCAGAGAAATGACAAGTATAATGCCAGACAGCCAGTTAAATATGGCAAGTATTATATTGCTGATATCGGTGGGACTGGTGATAATCGGCCCGGGAATCTGAGCGGCCGCGAGAAAAGGCAACAGCAAAGAAAACCCGAAACCGGCGCCAACTGCCACTTTTTTTAGAATATTATTCTTCATAAATTATTTTTTTTAATTATTAATATTAATAATAAACTTTTAAACGAATTAATAATCTCCGAGTAAAAAACTTTGAATGAGAAGCGCCACGCCATCTGCCAGCAATAGAACCGATAGGCCAATTATAGCATACCACAAAGTTTGCCGCGCTTGAATCACCCTTTTTTCACTGCCGGCGCTCGTCATAAAAAGCAGGGCCGACCAAAGAACTATGAGAGTCGCGAGAATAGTGCCGATCTCCAAAAGCCAAGTGGCGATGGTGCCGATTAAAGTGGGAATATCACTGCCCCCACTGCCAAGAGGATTGGGGATTTCAATACCTTGCCCCGCGACAACATTGGTTATGATAACAAAAAACAGGAAAAATAACAAAAAAAATTTCATTGTTTATATTATAAACTATTTATTTATCTGTGAATAGTACTGATTAACTTTAACGACATAATTGCGAGTTACCGCGTAGCCAGTATTTGGGACAGTATGCGCCTGATCGTCCCACCCGCACTGCCACCTTAATGATCCTGGACAATCCCGGCTTGGGCCGTTAGCTCCCGGCCCGCCGTTATAGCCGGCGATAACTTTATTTAAATCGCCATTATATTTCGCGGCTAAATCTTGAAGATACGCCGTACCTATCTGGATATTATAACTGGGATCTTTTAATTTCTCGCCGATTTGCTCGTTTGTCAATCCGATAAGGTTTGAATCATAAATTTTGGCCGTATCCGGCCTAACCTGCATTAGACCATAAGAAGATTGCCCGTCTTTATCAAGATGAGTGGCGTTGGGATTGCCGGAAGACTCGGCTTGAATAATAGCCTTAACTAAATTTTCATTTACAACGCTTCCCGTTTCTACTTGCTGTACTTCTTGTTCCACAGTGGGACTAATAGGAGCAATGGCGGTATAAGGAGCGGCTGGTTCAACTTGTTCCAAACCCCAATGTTCTTCATCAACTTGCTCATAACCGGTTGTGCTGGTATCAACTCCGTCTTCGTAAGGGTCGGTGTCAAGCCGTTCAATTGCCTCGAGCTGGTCTTCTTCCAAACTGCCGCTCGCGCCACCGCCCCCAAAAGAACCGCCGCCGGGTTCAAAAGGCGTCTCAATACCCTCTCCGCTTGGTTTAAAAGCCGGCTCATTACTGCCTGTGGGCGCGGGCGTGGGTTGACTAATTTCGCAACTAATTTGATACCATGGCGTTGGAAAAACTTCGGGATTGGCAAACATAACGATAATAGTATCAAGCACCAGCCAGGAAACCAAAACCCAAACCATGCCTAAAACTAAAAGCCATGATTTTTTTTTGGCGTCTTCAATCATTTTTGACGAGCCGCCGGAAAGAAAGAAAAGGTAAGCGACGTATATTGCCATTAAGGTTACCAAGGAAGCGCTCGTTATGAGGAGAAAATTAATAATATTTTGCAGTAATTTGTAAAAATGGCAGACGGTGCATGGAGTATTGCCGGTGTATGAAGTCCCGCAAGGAACAATTCCTTCCAAAAATTCCCAATTACCGATAACCTGCGCTGACGCCGAACCAGCGACAATCAATAAGAAAAAAAAGGTAAGAAAAAATAAAAATATATTTTTGTTTTTTTTAATCATTGTTTTCTCATCAAAGCCGTAACTCTTGCCGCCGCGTCAGAAACCGCTTGAAGCGGCTTGGCGCCCGATAAAACTACCGAATTAATCATTTCATTAAAAATCTTTTCAATTTCGGTTGGGTCAACCCGATACCAGTTTGTCGCCGATAAAACCGCTTCGGCAAAAACTCCCAGATCCGGCGACGAAAGCTCCTCCGAGAGCACATCGCGCCGCGCCGCGGGTCTTAAAACTCTTTCAGAAAAATATTTATTGATGTCGCGAGTAGTTAAAAATATCAAAAATTTCCAGGCAGTTTCTGAATTTTTGGAAACTAAGGGAACACTGTAACCCCAAAAATCCCCATAGTTAACGGTTTTAGCCGCGCCTTTGAGCTGTGGCACCATAGCCACGGCAAAGCGCAAATTTGGAGACTTTTGTTTTATTTGGTTGACATTTAAAGCGTAGTCGAAAATAATTGCGGTTTGGCCGGAAATAAAGGCTTCAAAAGAATTTGGAAGCTTATTATTCCAAGAATAAGCGTTAGATTTGGGGCTGTTGAAAGTAGTGTAAAACCTTAGAGCCGACTCTCCTGGACTGTAAGTTGAACCGTTTACCAAAATGGAACTATCAAAAGTTGCCGTCTTGCCGTCATCGCTTATCATTTTGACTCCACTTTGGAGCATTAATAAACTTAAAATATCCGCGCTATTGTTGATATTACCGGCCGCGCCAATAGCCGCTCCCGATTTTGTAAGATTGCCTGATTTATCTTTTCTTGAAAGTTTTTGGACAACCTTAATAAATTCATCCCAATCCTTTGGCGGCGTGGCTACGGCAGCCGTGTTAAACAGGTCTTTGTTGTAAATCATTACTAAAGCGTCGGTCCAAACCGGCAAGGCGTATATCTGATTTTTAGCGACAAAATCAACTGTGGCGATATCGACAAATGTATCTTGATACTCCCTTAAACTCATCATGGTTTGAGGCAATGGCGAAATTTTATTGCCGTGTTCCGGCAACCACGAAGAATGAAACATTATGATATCCGGCGCTTTGCCGGAAGCTAATGCTTTCAAAAGATCTGTCTCGTAGGTCTCGGGATTCATTTTAGTATAATTAAAAGAAACATTGGAATTTTCTTTTTTAAAAGAGCTAAAAATCGTCTGCCACACTTGTAAGTCGTCGTAAAGACCCCAAAATTCCAAAGTAACCGGATTTTGACTAATCGGACGCGATCCGGGAATAAATCCAAAGAAAACCGATGATAAAAGAAAAATAATAACAACGATCGCGCCGACAATAATCATCGTGCCGCGCGTAATTTGATATGTTCCTATCATCATAAAATTATTTCTTAAATATAAAACCGTAATGATGGCTGCCGGCGTCAATTGGTTTAATTTCGGAAAATCCTTTTGATAAAATAAGCTGCTTTAGTTCTGCTTCCGGAATACGCGATTCTTTTTTAGGCCCTACGGCAATATAGGGCTTCCACTCAATTACAGCCAAACGGCCATTATCTTTTAAAATTCTTTTAGCTTCATCAAGCAAAGCCGGCTTATCCGGCGCTTGAAATAAAACGTTGGCAATCATAACCATATCGCAAACGCCGGATGGCAGTGTTGAACCGTTGGGTTTTTCCAAATTGCCCCAAATGATTTTAATGTTAAAAAGTCCTTCAATCTTAGCCCGCGACCTTACTGATTCCAAGGCCGTTGGCAAAACATCAATAGCGAAAACCTGGCCTGACGAGCCGACTTTCTTGGCAAAAGCCACTGTAAAAAACCCGTTGCCGGAACCAAAATCGGCAATGGTTTCATTTGGCGCGATATTAAACTCATCGGTAATTTTTTCTACATTTAAAAACTCTTCGCCTGGCATATAAGCAATTATATATCAAATCGCAAAATAAACTATCCACAGTAGCAAGCGCTAAAATAAAAACAATAAAATATAAAAAATAAAATTCTAGGCGGGGGCGAGCCGCCCCGCGAAGCGGGGTGGGGCTAAGGAATTTTATTTTTTATATTTTATTGTTTGATTATTTTGCGGTTTTGACTATTTTATCAATTATACCGTATGATTTAGCTTCTATAGGTGTCATGTAAAAATCCCGGTCGGTGTCTTTTTCTATTTTTTTAAGCGGCTGGCCAGAATGTTTCGCCAAAAGCTGATTGATTTTGGTTTTTATTCTAATAATATGGCGCGCCGCGATTTCTACCTCAATCGCTTGGCCCTCGGCGCCGCCCATAACCTGATGGAGTAAAATTTCGGCGTTAACGAGAGAATACCGCTTGCCACGCTTGCCGCCGGCTAAAATCAAAGCGGCGCCGCTGGCGGCCATGCCAACGCAAATTGTCGAAACGTCGGGTTTTACAAACTGCATGGTGTCGTAAATCGCTAAAGCTGAAGTTACAATACCGCCCGGCGAATTAATGTAAAGATAAATATCTTTTTTAGAATCTTCATTTTCAAGATAAATCAGTTGAGCAATAACCGTATTGGCCACGGTGTCGTTAATGGGACCGGTAACGAAAATTATCCGCTCTTTTAAAAGCCGCGAGTAAATATCATAAGCCCTTTCACCCATGGAAGTTTTTTCAATTACAATTGGGACAAGCATGTTTGATTACTCTTTATCTTTCTTATTTTCCAAATATTTTTGCGCCGATTCTATGATTTTTTCCGCGGTTTTTTCACCGATACCTGGAGTTTCGATTAATTTATCAACCGAAGAATTTAAAACATCTTCCGGCGTGTTAAATCCGGCGTCGCGAAGCGTTTGCGCAGTTTTCTCACCTACGCCTTCCAGATCTTCCAGTTTTAATTCTTCTTTAACGCCTTTAGCCGTTAAAACAGCGCCAATAACGTCTATTTTCCAGCCGGTTAATTTTGCCGCTAACCTGACATTTTGGCCGTTTTTACCGATAGCGAGCGACAGTTGATTTTCGGGAACATAAACTTTAGCAATGCGCCGGGGTAAAACTTTAACTTCAATAACTTTGGCCGGCGACATGGCGTTTGAAACAAAAGCTTGCGGATCTTCCGACCATTCAATAATATCTATCTTTTCGCCGCCGATTTCTGAAATAACTGCCATTACTCTCGTTCCCTTCTGGCCAACGCACGAACCGACCGGGTCAATGCCCTCTTCATTTGAAGAAACGGCGATTTTGGTGCGGCTGCCGGCTTCGCGAGCGATTGATTTAATCTCGCATGTCCCGGCCCCAATTTCGGGAACTTCAAGTTCAAAAAGCCGGGAAATCATTTTAGGATGAGATCGCGACAAAACAATATTCGGACCTTTAGAATCGGTATTAACCGATAAAATATAAAATTTTATCCTGGCGCCGGAGTAATATCTCTCAGAATATACTTGTTCTTCTTTTGGAAAAATAGCAATGGTTTTGCCCAAGTCAACAAAAATATTATTTAGTTCAATCCGCTGAATAACTCCGCTTACAAGTTCGCCCTCTTTATCTTTATACTCGTTCCAAATCGCCTCGCGCTCGGCTTCGCGAATTCTCTGAATAATAACCTGTTTGGCGGTTTGGGCGGCAATGCGGCCGAAATCTTCCTTGGTTTCCAGCACAAATTCAAGTTCAGCGTTCACCGCGATGTCTTTATCTATCTTTTTCGCCTCGTCAAGCATAATATGGCGCTCTTCATTAAAGCGAATTTTCTTTTCACCTTCCGTTTCCGATTCCGCTATCGGTTCTTCCCGCCCCGCAGCTGCGGGGCGAGGCTCTCGCCTCGTCTCCGAGTCGGAGCGGGCGCCCCCTTCGGGGGCGGCTTCTTTACTTTCTTCCGACTTCGGTTCTTCCTTGGAAGCTTCGTCTTTTTTATACAATGCTTCTCCGATTTTCTGGATTTCGGCTGAAAGCTCTTGCGAGGCCTTTTTTATCGCTTCAA
>CAZKLP010000001.1:0-43227 GCA_964553885.1 uncultured Candidatus Saccharibacteria bacterium | reverse complement strand
ACGGGACTTGCACCCGTTTCGTTATGTGTCGAAGATAACATGTTACTATATACACCACGGGCCCGGGTCCACGGCGTTATCGTAAAGCAAAAAGAACCCTTTTACAAGGATTCTTTTTGTTGACACACAACTTTGGCCCATAGCGCATAGACCATGTTATCTTTAACTCCATTATATCACCCCCACAAACCATGTCAATACCCAATATCCACAAGCAAATATAGTAGTTTGACTTTTGTTGCTAACTGCTTATACTTAAATTATAAATATGAATAAAAAAACACGCATAGCTATTAACGGTTTTGGCCGTATCGGGCGGATTTTTTTCCGTTACGCTTTTGGCCATCCGGAACTGGAATTTGTGGCGATAAACGATTTGGGCGCGCCGGAAAATATGGCCTATCTTTTAAAATACGATACAGTTTACGGGCAGTATGAAAAATCGGTTGAGGCTAAAAACGGTAATCTGGTTGTTGACAGCAAAGAAATTAAAATTCTTCAGGAAAAAGAACCAGGCAGATTGCCTTGGAAAGACTTAGATATTGACATCGTTGTGGAATCAACAGGAGTTTTTGAATCGCGAGATAAAGCCGTCCCTCATCTTGACGCCGGGGCCAAAAGGGTAATCATTACCGCTCCGGCAAAAGACGAATTAACGCCGACCGCTACCCCAAATGTTGGCGAAGAATTTTTAAAGCTTGATAAAATCACTTCAAACGCTTCCTGCACCACTAACGCGGCAACTCCGGTAATGGCGGTTATGGGGGCTGATCCGGGAATAAAAAAAGCCATTTTAAACACGATTCACGCTTATACGGCATCTCAAGGACTTGTTGATGGTCCCGATAAAAAAGACGATTTTCGCCGCGCTCGCGCCGCCGCTTTAAATATCGTGCCTTCAACAACCGGCGCCGCTATAGCGGCAACTAAGGCATTGCCGTCTCTCGCCGGCAAATTTGACGGCATTTCACTGCGCGTCCCGGTTGTTTGCGGCTCAATAATGGATTTCACTTTTGTTTCCGCCAGGCCGACTTCAGTAGAAGAAATAAACGATATTTTTAAGAAAGCGGCGAAGGAAAAACAATGGCAGGAAATTTTATCGGTTTCAGAGGAGCCGCTGGTTTCGTCGGACATCATAAAAAATCCGCACGGTTCCGTTATTGATCTCGCGATGACTCGGGTTATTGACAGGGATCTCGTAAAAGTTATGGCATGGTACGACAACGAATGGGGTTACGCTTCAATGCTTTTAAAACATGTCTTAATGGTTCGCAATTTATTATGACCCAGAAAACAAAAATTATTGCGATAGTTTTAATCGTCTCGGTTTTAATTATTGTCGGTGTTTATTTCGGGTTTCAAAAGTTTTATTTTAAAGAAGCGCCGGCAGAAATCGCCGGAGAACCGGTGAAAGAAACTAAATTACCGTTAGAAAATTTGCCTATTAAAAGTCCAAAAGAAATTCAGGTCATTTCGCCAAAAGAAGTTAAACCGCCCGCTCCTCAAATATTTCCCGGCTTCAAAGTTTATAAAAACGCCGAATTCGGATTTGAAATTCAGCATCCGGTTTCTTGGACCGTTACCGAAGAAATTAATGAAAATGTCAGAGGCGAAATGGTAAAAGAATTTTATTTTAAAAAACCAAATAGTACTTTGCGTTTTTCTATCTTACCTCGCGACGGCTTAAGTTACGGATTAGAAACACAAGGTACTTCCAGCGAAGCCTATATCGGCGGATCTCCGGGCGTTCAGGTTCAATATATTCTTAAAGACGGCCGCCGTCTTTGGCTGCTTTTTCCTCAAAACGGGCGTTATAACTGGCTGCAGGATTTGGGGCGGCTTGACATAATGACTAGCGCTGAAGACATAGCCGGCGACACGCAAACTTTTGAGATGATGTTAAGCAGTTTTAAATTATCTAAATGAAAATAAATTTTTTTAAAATCGCTTAGCCCCATTCGCCTTCGGCGAACGGCTCGCCCCCACCTACGATTTTAAAAAATTTATTTTCATTTAGATTTCAAAAATTTTATGATATACATTGGAGCGGACCATCGCGGATACAAATTAAAAGAAGCTCTTAAAATTTATCTTAAAGAGTTAAATTTTAATTTTGAAGACTTGGGGGCTTTTGAAATTAATATTGACGACGATTATCCGGATTATGCCATTCTGGTCGCTAAAAAAGTCTCTGAAAATCCAAAAGAAAATCTCGGTATTTTGATTTGCGGTTCAGGCATTGGCGTTGATATTGTCGCTAATAAATTTAAAGATGTTCGTTCGGCGCTTTGTTTTGACGAAGGCCAGGCAAGAGCCAGCCGTAATGATGATAATACGAATGTATTATCGTTCGCTTCCGATTTTATCGCCGAAGATAAAGCGAAAGAAATTGTAAAAGTGTGGCTTGAAACTCCGCACGCCAGGCTTGAAAAATACGAAAGGCGTTTAATTAAAATTAAAAATATAGAGGAGTCAAAATAATATGGATAACATGGAAATAAAAATAAAAACGGAACCCAAAGACGTTTTTCTCCATCTTTTGGCTATTATCGCGCTTTACGCGAGCGCCGCGGCTTTTTTGGTTATGCTTTTTCAATATATCAACGTTTTAATTCCCGATTTATTAGAGCGCGGTTACTATCAGCTTCAGAGCTATTACAGTTCCATCAGGTGGTCCATTTCTTCTCTTATCGTCATTTTCCCGGTTTACGCTTGTGCGGTATATTATCTTAATAAAATTTATTTTTTAGAACCGGAAAAGCGCAATTTACGGATTCGCAAGTGGCTTTTGAATTTCACGGTTTTTGCCGCTGCTCTGATTATAATAGGGGATTTGGTAACGCTGATTTACAACTTTTTAGACGGCGATATCACTTCGCGATTCGTTTTAAAAATCGCGGCGGTTTTCTTTGTTGCCGCTTCCGTTTTCTTTTATTATTTTTGGGAATTGAAGAATTGGGATAAAATTTCCGAAATGGCTAAAAAAGTTTTTATCTACGCGGTTATCGCTATTGTAGGAGTCGCGGTTGTTGCCGGATTTTTCCTCGTCGGTTCGCCGCGGCAGGAGCGCTCGCGCCGTTTTGACGACCAAAGGGTTTCCGATCTTCAGATTGTTCAAGGACAGATTATTTATTATTGGCAAAACAAAGAAAAACTCCCCACGACGCTTAATGATTTGAAAGACCCAATAAGCGGATTTAACCCCGGAAAAGATCCGCAAACCGGCGCCGATTATATATATGAAATCAAAGGTAACTTGGAATTCGCGCTTTGCGCCAATTTCAATCTGCCGAGTTTAGAAAGCGGCAAACCCTCTATTGAACTTCCTACATATCCTCCGCAATATTATCCTTCAAGCGAATCCAATTGGAATCACGCCGCCGGTTATTCTTGTTTTGAAAGGACCATAGACCCGGAACTCTACAGGCTAATACAAAAAACAAAATAAATGGATTTTAGAGAGAGACTACTAGCAGTAGTTGATATTGAAACGACTGGAGACGACGAATTAAAGCACGAAATATTGGAAATCGGGCTTTTATTGGTTCGTCAAAAAGATTTAGAGGTAATTAATTCGGGCAATTGGCTGATAAAACCGCATCATATTGAAACCGCGATTCCGGCCGCAATAGAAAGAAATGGTTATAACGAGAATGACTGGAAAGACGCGCGGGAACTTACTGAAGTGATGTCAGAATTTTCAGAGAAAACTAAAGATGCCATTTTTACCGCTTTCAACGTCAGTTTTGATTGGGCTTTTATAAAAAATGCTTTTCGGATAACCGACACTCCAAATTTAATGGATTATCACCGTTTTGATATTATGACTTTGGCGTGGGCCGCGGGCGGTAATAAACTTGAACGTTTCAATTTAAAAGCTGTCGCCGAATTTTTCGGAGTGCCTCCAGAACCCGAGGTTCACAGGGCGCTAAACGGCGCCGAAACCGCTCTTGCGGTTTTTCGAAAACTTATTTGACTTTAAATACTTTTTGTATTATTATACGAAAGTATTTTTTGGCCGGTTGGCCAATTTTTTATCCTTCGACAAAACTCAGGATAAGTATCGCTAAAAATTCAATGATAATCAGAAACATCGCTATTATCGCCCATGTTGACCACGGCAAAACCGCTTTAACCGACGCTTTAATGCGCCAAACGGGAATGGTGGAAGAAGGCGTGAGCATGGATTCAAACGCTTTAGAACTTGAGCGCGGCATTACTATTTACTCAAAAAACGCTTCTATTTTTTATCCATTAGCAAACTCGGGGCGTTCCATAACAAAAATAAACATAGTGGACACTCCGGGACATGCCGATTTCGGTTCGGAGGTGGAACGTGTTTTGCGTTCAATTGATTCGGTGCTTTTGGTTGTTGACGCGCAGGAGGGGCCGATGCCCCAGACCAAATTCGTTTTAAAAAAATCTTTAGAACTCGGTTTAAAACCGATTGTGGTTATAAATAAAATAGACAAACCGGCGGCAAGGCCCGACTGGGTTCATGAAAAAGTGATGGAGCTTTTTATGGATTTGGGCGCTAATGAAAACCAGCTTAATTTTTCCGTGATTTACGCGGTGGCTAAAGACGGCATTGCCAAAGTTAATTTAGCAGACGATTCAAAAGACCTTACCCCGCTTCTTGAAATGATACTCAAAGAAGTGCCAGAAGCGTCGTCGGAAGAACTTAATAAAAAACCGTTAAGGGTTCAGCCGTTTAATTTGGCTTACGATAATTTTATGGGACGCATGGCGATAGGCAGGATTTACGAAGGCGTTATTAAAATCGGCAGCAATGTGTTTATAAAAAATATTTCCGGAGAAACAAGAACCGGTAAAATAAACAAAATTTTTACCTTTGAGGGTCTCAAAAGAAAAGAAGTCGCGGAAGCGGTTGCCGGAGATATCGTTATGATCGCGGGTTTGCCCGATATTTTTATCGGCGAAACGATTTGCGCCGATTCCGCGCAAGAAGCTTTGCCGGCGATTAATATTGATGAGCCGACTATTTCTCTGAATTTTTTGGTTAATAATTCTCCGTTTTCCGGGCGGGAAAGCAAGTTTGTCACTAGCCGCCAGTTGCGGGACAGGCTGGAGCGGGAACTTGAAGTGAACGTGGGGCTCAAAATTGATTTTTCACCCGGCGATTATTTTAAAGTTTACGGCCGGGGCGAATTGCATATCGCGATACTTTTAGAAAACATGAGGCGCGAAGGTTATGAACTTCAGGTATCCAAGCCCCATGTTATTTTTAAGGACGGTCCTTCGGAGCAAGCAAAACTGGAGCCGTTTGAAGAAGTTATTATAGATATTCCAAACGGAATGATGGGCGCTGTTATAGAAAAAATGGCGAAAAGAAGGGGAACTATGATAAGCGTTGATCCGGAAGAGAATCACACTAAAATAGTTTTTGAAATTCCCACCCGCGGGTTATTGGGATATCGGGGCGATTTTGTGATAGACACGAAAGGCGAAGGCATTATCTACAGCCGGGTAATAGGGTTTAGGCCGTTTGCCGGAGATATTGATAAGCGAGTTTTTGGATCAATGGTTTCAATGGCGAGTGGCAAGGCGCTTGGCTATTCGTTGTGGAATCTTCAGGAAAGGGGAACGCTTTATATCGGCGCCGGCACCGAAGTTTATGAAGGCATGGTTATCGGCAATACTGCGAAAGGCAACGATATGGCCGTAAATCCGACCAAAGGAAAAAATCTTACCAATATGCGGTCAAAGAGCTCTGATGAAGCTATTGTGTTAACTCCGCCGCTTGAAATTACCCTTGAAAGGGGACTTGAAATTGTCGGCGACGATGAATATCTCGAAGTGGCGCCCAAAAGCATCCGCTTAAGAAAACAAACTTTAACCGAACTTGACCGTGTCCGCGTCAAAAGAAAGGGCGGGATGTAAGGTCGGATGTTTATTTTATAAATTCCTTCAAAACTTTAAAATCTTTTTTGAGGATTTCTTTGTTTGTGCCGTAGACAGCGACGGCGGGGTGATACAATGGAATTATTTTAATATTGCCGTAAGAAGTTTCAACAGTAAAAACTTTCCCGTGAATTTGACTTATAGATTTTCCGCCAGAGGCGGATCTGCCTTGGGCGGAAAGTTCGGATTCAAGGCCGAATTTTTTCATTATATAAGCCATGGAAAATCTGCCGAGCGTTGCTATTACTTCCGGTTTTATTATTTCAATTTGCTGGTCTAAAAATGGCGCGTAAAATTCTATTTCGTTAGGCATTGGATCGCGGTTCATAGGCGGGCGATCTTTAACAACGTTGGTTATGTAGATTTCACTGCGCTTTGTATCGATTGATCGCAAAAGCTCGTCTAAAACTCTTCCAGACGCCCCGCAAAATGGCCGGCCAGTTTCCGCTTCGTTTCTTCCCGGCGCCTCGCCGATAAACATTATTTTGGCGTTATGGCTTCCTTCGCCGATTACCGGAAAATATTTGTTTTTAACGCGGAAACTATAAAGCGGCGAATCTTTCGCGCTTACAACCTCGTCTTTTATTTTTTTCATTTGTTCAGTCCGATTTTCCATCATAGAATTATTATAGATATTTCTTAAAAATTTTACTATTTGACATGGCTTATAAATTTGTGTTAATTTATAGCTACTTTAGATTTTGTTCTTTTTATATATAATCGGAGGTCAAAAATGAGCGATGGATTAACCGACATTGTGAGAGACGAAGAGCGCGGGTGGCGTTTCGGATTTTTTTTAATTAAAGTGAAGGAATATGTTAAAAACCCCAATTCGGATACCCTGAAGATTGCAATTGAAGCGGCAGAATCGGTTGACTTTGTAAGGCGTGGATTTTGGGGCGATAGAACTAATTTAGGAGATAATTGCGAGAATTATTTACAAAGATTAATCGCGAATGACGCGGTGATTAAAGAAACAGAGTGGGCCAAACTTCTTGGAATGGCAATTAATAGTTTACAGTTCAAAGAATTAAAAGCGCTTTCTCCTTTTTCCGATAAGATGGTTATCTTTGTGGATTATGGAATGGGCTTCGTTAATATTAAAGGTTTTGAATTTATTGACGGCTTTATTTCTGAAGCGATAAAAAAACAAGATATGAAAACTTACGATTGCGATAAGTATTTAGTTATTATGCCGCCGATGGAAATTAAATCGGAGAAAATTAAAGCAGTTTGGCTTCGTTGCGGGATTTCGGGAGTTAACGGCCCTAGAAAGCCAAATGAAAGATAAGTTAAAATTCACCGCCAATAGGCGGTTTTTTTATTTTTAAATTTGACAATTTACTAAGATTTAGTATAATTAAGGCAATTAAATAAATCACTTACCCCCCAGCATTTTAAAACGGGGGCGTTTAGCTGTATGTCTAAGTTTAAACTCGTATCACAATTTAAACCGGCGGGCGATCAACCGAATGCTATAAGAGAAATTATAGAAAGTATTAAAACGGGAAACCGCTATCAGGCGCTTCGCGGCGTAACCGGAAGCGGCAAAACGTTTATTATGGCAAATGTCATAGAAAAAATCGGCAAGCCGATTTTAGTTATAGCGCCCAATAAAACTTTGGCCGCCCAGCTTTACTCCGAATACAAAAACTTTTTTCCAAAAAACAAGGTTTGCTACTTCGTTTCTTACTACGATTACTACCAGCCGGAGGCCTATATTCCCGTAACCGATACATATATAGATAAAGAAGCAATGATAAACGAGGAAATTGATCGTCTGCGCCATTTTGCCACCAGTGCCTTAATGACAAGAAAAGACGTTATTATTGTCGCTTCGGTTTCCTGTATTTACAATCTCGGCGTTCCGGAAACATATTTTGGAGCGACGCTTAATTTACAAATAGATAAGCCAATTACGAGAGGCGACCTAATTCGCCAACTGGTGAAAATTCATTTTGAAAGAACGTCGGGGTCGCTCGAACGAGGCGCTTTCCGCGTCCGCGGCGATATTTTTGAAATTATGCCAGCGAGTGAAGAAATTATTTATCGCGTGGAACTGAAAGATCAGAAAGTCAAGTGTATAGCGCTTGTTAATTATTTTGATAAAGAAGGCAACAAATTTATTCCGCAGAGAGAGCTGATTATTTTTCCGCCCAAGCACTTTATTTCAACCGAACCGGAAAGAGAACGCGCCATGAAAGACATTAAAGCGGAGCTTAAAGAAAAATTGGCGCATTTAACAAAATCCGGTTTACTGCTTGAAGCCGAGCGGCTTGAACGCAGAACCAAGTATGATTTGGAAATGATAAAAACCATCGGCTACTGCCATGGCGTTGAAAATTATTCCCGCCATTTGTCGGGAAAACTGGCGGGAGAAGCGCCGTCAACCCTTTTGGAATATTTTGGTGTTCCGGAAAAATTCTTGACTATCGTTGACGAATCTCACATTGCCGTACCGCAGATTCGGGGAATGTACGCTGGCGATCAGAGCCGCAAAAGAATTTTAGTCCAGCACGGTTTCAGATTGCCTTCGGCCATGGATAACCGCCCGCTTAACTTTAAGGAATTTGAAGAGCGCGTGGGCCAGATAGTTTTTACGTCGGCGACTCCGGGTGATTTTGAAGTAAAAAATTCTAAAAAAATAGTTGAAGCCGTAATCAGGCCGACCGGTTTGGTTGATCCCGAGATTGAAATTCGTCCGGTTTTCAACATTAAAAATAAAATAAGCCAGATAGACGATTTAATTAAGGAAATTAAAAAAAGAGCGGTTTTAAAAGAGAGAGTTTTAGCTTTGACTTTAACCAAAAAAATGGCCGAAGAACTTTCGGAATTTTTATTGGCGCGCAGCATTAAAGCGAAATATATCCATAGCGACATAAAAACTCTGGAGCGTGCCCAAATTTTAACCGATTTCAGAAGAGGCGATTTTGATGTTTTGGTCGGCATTAATCTTTTGCGCGAAGGGCTTGATTTTCCGGAAGTGTCGCTGGTTGCTATTTTAGACGCCGACAAAGAAGGGTTTTTACGCTCTGATGTTTCGCTTATTCAAACGATGGGCCGGGCGGCAAGAAATATAAACGGTAAAGTTATTCTATACGCCGATAGTTTAACAGGCTCTCTTAAAGAGGCGATAAGGCAGACCAACGGTCGCCGCGAGATTCAATTGGCCTACAATAAAAAACACGGCATAATCCCTAAGGGCATTATTAAAAGCGTTGAAGATCTTTTAGATCAAACTATCGATTCTAAGAATCGATAGTTTTGGTGATAAGTTGTGGATAAAAATATGAATGATAAAATAATAATAAAAGGAGCCAAGGTACATAACCTGAAAAATATTGATCTTGAGCTACCGAAAAACAAATTAATAGTTTTTACCGGCGTATCCGGAAGCGGCAAGTCATCGCTTGCCTTTGACACGATTTTTGCCGAAGGCCAAAGGCGTTACGTGGAATCGCTTTCGCCTTACGCGAGGCAATTTTTGGGTCAAATGGACGCGCCCGACGTTGAAGAAATCACCGGCCTTTCTCCGGCTATTGCCATTGACCAGAAAGGACATTCGCATAACCCGCGTTCAACGGTGGCGACGCTAACCGAAATCTATGATTACATGCGTGTCTTATTCGCGCGGCTTGGAAAGCCGTTTTGTCCAAATTGCGGCGGCGAAATTAAAAAACTTTCGTCCCAAGAAATGGTTGACGCTACTATTGAGTTAGCTGAGGGAAAACCCATTACCATATTGGCGCCGATAGTCCGCGGCCGCAAAGGCGAATATTACCAACTGCTTTATGATTTATTAAATGATGGATTTTCACAGGTAAGAATTGGAGGCAAATTTCATTCGCTTCACGAACGCATAAAATTGTCTCGTTATAAAGCCCACAACATTGATTTGGTGGTTGATAAGGTTTTGCCAAATGATGTTTCCCGGGTTGCCGAAGCGTTTGATACGGCTCTTGAATACGGCGAAGGATTGGTCGGCGCTATTTTTGAAAAAGACAAGCCCATCGACAAGGCTCAGGGTAAAGAAATTCTTTTGTCTTCAAAATGGTCTTGTCCCAAAGATGATTTCGCGTTTTCGGAAATTGAGCCCCGGCTGTTTTCTTTTAACAGTCCTTACGGTGCTTGTGAAAATTGCCACGGCTTGGGCCGAGAATTTATTTATAGCGACACGCCGTGTCCCAAATGCCGCGGCACGCGGCTTAAAAAAGAAACGCTTTCGGTCAAGGTTGGCGGAAAAAATATAAACGATATTACGAGCTTGCCGATTGATAAAGTGTATGAATTTTTTGTTGAATACGAAGATAAGTTAAAATCAAGCGAAAAAGAAATCGCCAAGGTAGTCATAAAAGAAATTATTTCCCGCCTGGGATTTTTGCTTGAAGTCGGCCTTGAATACATAGCTTTAAACAGAGAAGCGGGGACATTATCGGGCGGCGAGTCGCAAAGAATCCGCCTCGCGTCGCAAATCGGTTCCAAACTTTCGGGGACGCTTTATGTTTTAGACGAGCCGACCATAGGATTGCACGAAAGGGACAACGAAAAACTTTTAAAAACTCTTAAAGATTTGCGCGATTTGGGCAATACCGTGATTGTTGTTGAGCATGACGAAAGGACAATAAGAGAATCGGATTTTTTTGTTGATCTCGGCCCCGGGCCGGGACGGCATGGCGGCGAAGTGGTTATTGCTGGAGAAACATGGGAAATACTTTCTAAGAAAAAACCATACTTAATAAAACCAGCGACCGCAAATCTGTCCTCGAGGACAGATTTGCGGTCAACGACAGCAAGAAATTCACTAACATTAAAATATCTTAAAGGCGAGGAAAAAATTGCCATTCCGGAACTTCGGAGAAAGAACTCAAATGAGAAAATAAAAATAATCGGCGCGACGGCCAATAATTTAAAAAACATAAATGTTGATATTCCGTTAAGGCGTTTTGTTTGCATTACCGGCGTTTCGGGAAGCGGAAAATCAACCTTGGTTTTTGATATTTTAAAGAAAGGCACAAGAAGGGGAATTGATCATATTAATAGAGAAACGGAAGGAGTCGCGAAAGTTTTAGGTTTTGAATATCTTGATGGGGTGATAGAAGTAGACCAATCGCCAATCGGCCGGACGCCGCGTTCCAATCCCGCGACCTACACCGGTGTGTTTTCGCCCATTCGTGACTTGTTCGCCTCGCTTCCGGAAGCAAAAGAAAGAAGCTATGGTATTTCGCGGTTTTCTTTCAACCGGCCGGGCGGCCGATGCGAGGCCTGCGAGGGCGCCGGCCATAAACTGATTGAAATGCACTTTTTGCCGCCGGTTTTAGTTACCTGCGACGTCTGCCGCGGAAAAAGATTCAATAATGAAACTCTTGAAGTAAAGTATAAAAACAAAAACATTTCCGATATTTTGAACCTGACCGTTGAAGAAGCGCTTAATATTTTTGAAGATATTTATATGATTTCCGATAAGTTAAAGGTCTTAAACCAGGTGGGTTTGGGATATATTCGGCTTGGACAGTCGGCAACGACGCTTTCCGGAGGCGAAGCGCAGAGAATTAAACTGGCAAAGCACTTAGCCCGCCCGATGAACCGCCGATCTCTTTTTCTTTTGGATGAGCCGACGACAGGGCTTCATTTTGAAGACATTAAAATGCTTTTGAAAGTTTTAGATGAGTTGATAAAAAGAGGCAATACGGTTGTAGTAATTGAACATAATCTGCACGTTATAAAGTGCGCCGATTATGTTATTGATTTGGGGCCGGAAGGAGGCAATAGAGGCGGTAAAGTTGTCGCTTGCGGCACGCCGGAAGAAGTCGCGAAAAATAAAAACTCATACACCGGCCAATATCTTAAAAAAGTTTTGAATGGATAAAGTTAAAAAAAAATTACTAAAAAAATCAAAGAAATTCCCGAATAGTCCGGGTATTTATTGGTTTTCTAAAAATGGGAAAAGAATTTATGTCGGGAAGGCCGGGTCGCTTAAAAAAAGGATTTCAAGTTACTTTCGCGTTAAAGACCCGCGAATTTCTGAAATGGTTCGCGAGGCCGATAATATTTCGTTTAAAAAAACCAATAGCGTTCTTGAAGCGGTTATTTTGGAAGCTAACGCGATTAAAAAATATTTGCCAAAATACAATATTAAAGAAAAAGACGATCGTTCATTCGTTTATCTTGTGATTTCTAATGGCGACTATCCGAAAATATTTATTGCCCGCGGAAGAGAAGTTAAAAAATATATCTATCCGCACATGAGTCCTCGAGGACAGATATGCGGCGGTTTAGTCTTTGGGCCGTATCAAAGTTATAGAATTCTTAAAACGGCATTAAATTTAGCGCGTAAGATTTTTCCATTTAGCAATTGTCGACCCAATCAAGGAAAACCTTGTTTTGATTATCAAATCGGTTTATGCCCGGGAGTTTGTGTTGGCGCGATTTCTAAAAAAGATTACCAAAAGAATATAAGAAACTTAACGCTTTTTTTCAAAGGCGAACACAAGCGTTTGTTTAAAGAACTGAAAAAGGAAAATCCGGAGAAGATTTTCGCGTTAAAGCATATGGAAGACGTAGCTTTGATTACGGCGAATAAATTTTTGAGTTTGGCGCCGCAAAGAATAGAAGGGTACGATATTTCACACTTTGGAGGGAAAGAACCGGTTGGCGCGATGGTAGTTTTTTCTGGTGGTAGAGCTGATAACAGAGAGTATCGTCTTTTTAAGATAAAAAGCGTTGAAAGTAATTTTGATGACTTGGTTATGCTTGAGGAAATTATCAGACGGCGTTTCAATCACAAAGAATGGCCGATGCCGGATATTGTTTTAATTGACGGCGGAAAAAATCAGGTCGCGCGAACCAAAAAAGTTTTGTCAGAACTTAATATTTTTGTTCCTATTGTCGGAATTGCCAAAACTTTGGGGCACAGCGGACGTGCTTACGGCGGCGATAAATTGGTTTTTACAAACGTGAAACCATCGGTTAAAAAATTATTGATTTCTTCTAAAATAATTCTTCAACAAACCAGAAACGAAGCCCACAGGTTCGCGATTTCTTTTCAAAAGAAACAAAGAGTTGTAAAATAATGTTATGAATGAAAATCAAAATGGAAACGGCAAAATTTTTGAACCGAAGAAGTTTTTATTCGTGTCGCTTGAAAGTTTGAGCGGCGATTTGGCGTGGCAGTTAAAAAAAGAGGGCCACGAGGTTAGGGTATATATAAAAGCCAAAAACGACGCCGATGTTTATAATGGCTTTATTGATAAAGTTGATAATTGGGAATCCAGTAAAGATTGGGCCGATATTATTATTTTTGATGATGTGGAGTTTGGCGATATTGCCGATAAATTGCGCCGCAACGGAAAACTTGTTATCGGCGGGAGCGTTTATACCGACAAGTTGGAAATGGATCGCGATTTTGGCCAAACTGAAATGAAAAAATACGGCATTAATATTCTGCCGCAATGGCAATTCACGAACTACGACGAGGCCATAGCTTTCATAGAAAAAAATCCCGACAGATACGTTTTTAAACCGAGCGGCAATGTGCCGTCAAGCGGCAAGGAATTATCTTTTTTGGGTCAGGAAGAAGACGGCAAAGATTTACTCGAGCTCTTAAAACAAAATAAAACACTTTGGATAAAAAAAGTGCCTGTTTTTCAACTGCAAAAATTTGTTTCCGGCGTGGAAATTGCTGTAGGAGCATTCTTTAATGGAAAAGAATTTATTTTGCCGATTAACGTAAACTTTGAGCATAAAAGAGTTTTCTCCGGCGATATAGGTCCTTTCACGGGCGAGATGGGAACTTTAATGTTTTGGAGCGAGCCCAACAAATTGTTTAAAATGACGCTTGATAAAATGTTGCCGGCCTTAATTGAATCCGGTTACATCGGCTATATAGACATTAATTGCATCGTTAACGGCAAGGGAATTTATCCGTTAGAATTTACGGCGCGATTCGGCTATCCGACTATTCAAATCCAATCCGAGGGCATAACAATGCTGGCCGGTGAATGGCTCTATAAATTGGTGAGCGGTGAAAATTTTGAACTCAAAACAAAAAAAGGTTTTCAAGTAGGCGTTCGGATAATGGTGCCGACTCATCTCATTAAATCAATTGATAAAGAGACCATTGAAATGTATCATGATTTGCCCATTCTTTTTAAGAAGCCGGATAATTTGGAAGGCATTCACATTGAAGATGTAAAAATAGAAGACGGCGTTTGGAGAATCGCGGGGACTTCAGGCTGTCTTTTGGTTATAACCGGTTCCGGATCAACGGTAACCGAAGCGCGTCAGCAAGTATATATCCGCATTAAAAATATAATGGTGCAGAATATGTTTTATCGCACCGATATCGGTTCCAAGTGGGGGGTAGATAGCGACAAGCTCCAGACGTGGGGATATTTATATTAAAAATTTATAATTTCTCCAGATTCGCAAAGCGAATCGAGGATAATTTCTAAACCAGATGATAAAATCAATTATCGAATTGAAAGAAAACAATCTTCGCGGGAAGAAAGTTTTACTTAGAGTTGATTTTAATGTCCCGATCAATGACGGAAAAATTTCCGAGTTCTATCGCGTTACTGCCGTTAAAGAAACAATAAATTATCTAATAAACAACGGAGCTATTGTCGTAATTTTAAGCCATATTACGGCAATAAAAAGTTTTGAGCCGATTTTAGATCAAATAGAAAAAATCTTTGGCCGTGGTTTGATTTTTATTTCCGACTTCTTTTTAGAAAAGATCGCGAATACTCTGGCAAGTGCCAAATCGGGCGATATTTTTATGTTAGATAATATCCGACAATACGAAGGCGAGGAAAAAAATGACGCGAAATTTGCCAAAAAAATCGCCTTAAGTTTTGACATATATGTAAACGATGCTTTTGCAGTCTGCCATCGCGAACACGCTTCAGTTTCGGCAATTACAAAATTTTTGCCTTCTTACGCCGGTTTTTTAATTGTAAAAGAAGTTGAAAATCTAAATAAGGCCGTAAACTCTCCAAAAGAGGAAAAAACTTTGATTATAGGCGGAGCCAAAATAGACACTAAATTTCCGGTTATAAAAAACTTTATAGATAAAGCCGAAAATATTTTAATTGGCGGCGCCGTTGCCAATGTTTTTCTCAAAGCCAGTGGCATTGATATCAAGAAATCTTTAACAGATGATAAATTTTCGGGCAATGCTTTAGATTTAATTAATTCAAATAATAATTTAGTTATTCCCGAAGATTATATAATATCCGATGAGATGATTCTTGATATAGGGCCAAAAGCCACGGAAAAATTTTTGGAAATAATCAAAAAATCAAAAGTTATTATTTGGAATGGGCCCCTAGGTAAATCGGAAATAGAAAAATTTTCTTATAGCAGTAAAAAAATAGCCGAGGCAATCATAAGTTCTAATGCCTTTTCTGTTATTGGCGGCGGCGATACAGTAGCATTTGTTGAAAAAATTAACTCATTTGACAGGTTTAACTATGTTTCTACCGGCGGCGGCGCCATGCTCCAATTTTTGGCCGGGAATAAATTGCCGGGGCTTGAAGGTTTAAAATACTATGATGCTTAAAATTTTAAAATTAATAATTATTGCTACTGCCGCGCTTGGCGCGGTAATTTTCATTTATCCCAGTTTCAGACGATCGTCCGAAAATGGGATAAATTCAGATCCTAAAATTTCTACTTCTATGTTAAATTTGGAAGATCTCCAAAAAATTTACACAACGTCTGAAAATATTATTAAAACTAATTTGCAAAAACCGGTATTAAAAATTTCGGAGTCCGTAACAATAAATCCTGTTGAAAATAAAGTTTTTGAAGAAACAAAAGAAGTCTCCTCAAAAAGTTTTGAAGAACTGGTAAATAGTTCCATAATCCAGATTTACTGCGGCAATCTTAGCGCCGACGAAATTAATTTTACGGATATCTCACGAGGCACCGGGATAATAATTAACGGTAATGGCAAGGTGCTTACCAACCGTCATGTGATTTACAATGAAAATGCGGATAAAGTTAAAAATAACTGTTTTATTTTAAAAAGTTCTTTTCCCAATGTAGGATCTCAAAAACCGAAAATTTATTACACGGCCGAGGTTATAAGTTATCCGCTGATTGAAAAATTTAACGATTATTTTAGTAAAGATAAATATTATAATGACTTTGCTATTTTAAAAATAATTTCCAAGGTAGCCAAAGAATCTAAAATTAATCTTTTATTGGGATTTGACTTGGCGGCGGCTGAAGATTATCTAATTATAGAAAATAGCGGTATTTTTAATTTTTTGCCGATTGATTGGAATTATCAGCCGAAAGATGACGACATCTTAATAACGTTGGGTTATGGAGTTGACGCGAGTCACTTAGCCAGACAAATTACATCAACCGCTGGAAAAATTTATGGAAATATTAATATAAACAATAGCGCCGAACCGCAAATTTTACTTGTGGAAAGCAATGCCACTAATGGCTTTTCCGGCGGCGCTTTAATTAATCAAAAATCTAAAGGTTTGGTCGGTTTGATTAGCTGGATAACGGCGGGGGATATTGCCGGCAAGTACACCGTCGCTATTTTCCGGGACTTTTTAAGGAGTTTAATGCTTCAGGATTTAAATTTTGATTTAAAATTGATTCAAAATAAATGAGTAAAATTTTGAAATTTCCGAAAGGATTTTTATGGGGATCGGCCACTTCGGCGCATCAGGTTGAAGGCAATAATCATAATGACTGGACGGAATGGGAGCATGCGAATGCCGAGCGATTAGCAAAAGAAAGCGGAGGAAAATATCCTCCGGAAAATTATATTTCAGGGAAAACCTGTGATCACTATAATCGCTACGAAGAAGATTTTGATATCGCAAAATCACTCGGTCATAATGCTCACCGTTTTTCTATTGAATGGTCGCGGATTGAACCGGAGGAGGGAAAATTTGACGAAAAAGAAGTGGAACACTATCGTAAAGTTATCTTAGCGCTTCGTGAACGGGAGATTGAGCCACTCGTAACTTTTTGGCACTGGACGATGCCGGTTTGGTTTGTAAAAAAAGGCGGTTTTAAAAAAATCGGCAATATAAAATATTTTGTTCGATTTTGCGAATATGTTGTAAAAAAATTCAAAGACGATATTACATTCTGGATTACTTTAAATGAACCGGAAATTTACGCGGTAAATTCTTATCTTAAAGGAGTCTGGCCGACTCAAAAGAGAAATTTAATATCTTACTTATCGGTGATAAAGAATTTGGTTAAAACACACTGTGAATTGTATAAAATAATAAAAAAAATCAATCCTGGCGCCAAAGTCGGCATTGCCAAAAATAATATTTATTTTGAAGCGTATAAAAATAAATTTCATAATCTAATACTAAAGAAATTTATTGATTGGTGGTGGAATTTTTATTTTTTGAATAGAGTAAAAAATTACCAAGATTTTATCTATTTGAATCATTACTTTCATAATCGGATCAACAACTTTAAATTTAATCAAAATGAAAACAGAAAAGTTTCCGATATGGGCTGGGAGCTTTATCCGGAAGCGATTTATCATGTTTTAAAATGTTTAAAGAGATATAATAAACCGGTTTATATCACCGAAAACGGTTTAGCGGACGCCAAAGACGAAAATCGCGAGTGGTTTATAAAAGAATCGCTTCAAAATATTCATAAAGCCATTTCCGAAGGCGTTGATGTACGCGGGTATTTTCACTGGTCGCTACTGGATAATTTTGAATGGGATAAGGGTTTATGGCCGCGGTTCGGCTTAGTTGAAATTGACTACGAAACGCTTGAGAGAAAACCGCGGTCTTCAAGTCGAGTTTACGCGGAAATCGCGAAAACCAATAGTATTAACGAAACCAAAGAAGAAGCAAAATGAAAGAATTTATAAACTTTTTCTTTAATAACTGGATTTTAATCGTAATTTTAGGCAATTTATTTACGGCCGTATCAAGTATTATTTCTAAAATTGCTGTCAGCGGCTCGGTCAGTAAGCCCATTAACCCGACGGTTTACGCTTTTTATAGCGGCTTAGGCGGCTTTGTTGTATTTTTTATTTCTTTAATTTTAAATATTTGGCTTAACTTTTTAGAATATGGCTTCAATGAAGCCATAATTGGTATTGTTTCCGGCATTTTTTTGATTTTTGGGTTGTGGCCGTTTTATCTGGCCCTGTATCGCAGCGAGGCTTCGCGGGTAATGACGCTGTTTGTCGGCAGTATGCCACTTTTTACCTTTATCCTAAAATATTTTTTTCTTGGAGAAAGATTAAATGCGATTCAACTCTTAGCTTTTGTTTTTTTGGTTTCGGGAGGAGTTTTGATTTTTTTAAAAAGACGCAACAATTTTCGGCTCGATTTAAGAAGCGTGTTTTTAACAATTGCCAGCGCCTTATCTATTGCCATCGGTTTAGTTTTGGCCGGCGAAACTTTTAAATTACAGGGATTTTTCAGCGGATTCTTTTGGATTAGCATAGGTTATTTATTTGCGTCTCTGATAATATTTTTCTGGCCGAGGCAGAAACAAAAAATTTTAGCGATAAACACTTACGCTGAAAAAAGAAGCACGTTTTTATTTTTTTCCGACAAAACATTCAGTATTTTAGGTTCGGGAATGGTTAAATTCGCCATTTCGCTGGTGAGTGCCACCTTGGTTAACGCGTTTGAGGGCTTAAGGCAATTTTTCGTTTTAATACTCGCCGCGGCGATTTCATTTTGGAGGCCCGATATTCTCAAAGAGGAATTAAAGGGTATTGTTTTGTGGCAAAAAATTATTGCCGCGGTTTTAATTGGCATTGGTTTATTTTTAATAGTATTTGGCCAATTTCCGCCCGTTAATTCTAATCGGACGATTAATTGGGGCGTTACGTTTTCAAGCAAATTCAGCCGAGAGCTCGGCCTTAACCCGAAAGAAAATTTAAAAGCCATACTTGATGATTTGAAAGTTGATAGAATTCGCTTAATCGCTTACTGGGATAATATAGAGAAAGAAAAAAATATATTTGATTTTTCCGATTTAGATTGGCAGATTAATGAGGCCCAAAAAAGGAATGTAAAAATAATTCTCGCTATCGGAATGAAAGTTCCGAGATGGCCGGAATGCCATATGCCTGATTGGGCTGAAATGCTTTCTCAAAAAGAAAGAGAAAAAGAATTAAAATTATATCTAACAGAAGTTGTTAAACATTACAAAAATAATAAAGCGATAAAAATATGGCAGGTTGAAAATGAACCGTTTTTAAGGTTCGGCGAATGCCCTAAAAGAGAAAAGAATTTCATTAAGAATGAAATATCGCTTATGAAATCTCTTGATAAGAGCCGTCCGATTTTAATTACAGAAAGCGGCGAGATTGGCTGGTGGCCGAAGGCGGCAAAAGAAGGAGATATTTTTGGCACCACGATGTACCGACGGATATATAATAAATATTTTGGCCAAGTTAATTATCATCTGCCCACGGAATTTTTTATCTTGAAAGAAAAAGCAGTCAGATTTTTGATAAATGACCATGATAAAAAATTTATTGTTATTGAACTCTCGGCCGAACCGTGGATGGCAAAATCAATTTACGAAACACCGATAGAAGAGCAATTAAAATTTTTCGATCTTGATTTCTTTAAAAGCACTATAGAGTACGCCAAGTCTGCGGACTTTGATGATTACTATTTATGGGGGGCCGAATGGTGGTATTATTTAAAAGTTAACGGGCATCCCAAAATTTGGGAAGAAGTAAAAAAATTATGGCAATAGATAATAAATATATTATCGGGATAGATATCGGCGGTTCTAAAATTATTGCCGCCGTTATTATAGGCGGAAAAGTTTTTCATAAAATAAAAATTATGATGTCGAAAAATAAAAAAGAATTTTTTAATCAACTTCACCTGATAACAGAGCAGTTAATTAAAAAGGCAGGCGGACGAAAAAATATTAGAGGCATTGGCTGCGGTATCGGCGGTGTCTTGGATTTAGAAAAGGGGATTATTTTAAGTTGGTCAAATATTAATTTTTTGGACGGACTAAACATTAAAAATTGGCTAAAAAAAGAATTCAATTATGAAGTTGTAATTGATAATGATGCGAAGTGTTTTACCCGCGGCGAGTATTTATTCGGCGCTGGAAAGGGTTATAAGAATATTGTCGGCATGACACTTGGGACCGGTGTCGGCGGGGGAATTATTATCGGCGGTAAAATGGTTTATGGGGCGAACGGTTCTGCCGGAGAAATCGGGCACATGATAATAAATAATGGAAAAGATTTGGAAGAAGCAACTGTAAAACAAATGAGAAAATTAAAATTTTCAAAAATGGCAGCGAAAAAATTCGAAAAAAACTTGGGTATTGGTTTTGCTAATATGATTAATATTCTTGATCCGGAAGCGATAATTATCGGCGGTGGCATTGTTGTCGCTTCGGAATTTTTCTTGCCGCGGGCGAAAGAAATCATGAAAAAATTCATCATTTCTCCGAAGTCGCGAAAAAATGTTAAGATTACAATCGGACAGTTGGGTGAAAATGCCGGCGCGATAGGCGCGGCGGCGCTATTTTTAGAAAATAGAAATTAGAATATAGAATCCTAAAATAATGGCGAATCACACAAATAACGAACATAAAGATCATAAAGGGCATGAACATTCGGAAGTCGAACATGCCAGCCAAATTTTAGAGGTCCGTGATCTTTCGGTGTGTTTTGGCAAGGAGGAAATTTTAAAAAATATTTCTTTTTCCGTAAACGATGGCGACTTTTTGGCGATAATAGGTCCTAATGGTGCCGGGAAAACCGTCTTGTTCCGGGCTTTAATGGATTTTATTCCTTACGATGGCGAAATAAAATGGAGAGCGGGCGTTAAAATCGGTTATGTTCCTCAAAAACTGATGGAAAAAGCAGAATTGCCGCTTACCGTGAAGGAGTTTTTTGTATTGAAATCAAAAAATTTATTCTTCCAGGACAAGCAAATAATGAATTCAATAATTCACGAATTAGAATCGGTTAATATTGACACCAATATTTTAGACCGGCAATTGGTAAATTTATCGCGCGGCCAATTGCAGAGAGTTTTAATTTCCTGGGCAATTTTAGGACATCCGCAGATTTTGCTTTTTGACGAGTCGACGGCCGGGATTGATATTGCCGGAGAAGAAAGTGTTTATAATATGCTTCATAAACTTCAAGACGAAAGAGGAATAACAATAATAATGATTTCTCACGACCTTAACATCGTATATCGCTATGCTAATAATGTTTTGTGTCTTAACAAGGAGCGGCTTTGCTACGGTGCGCCGGAACATGCTTTAACGAGCGAACAGATTAAACGGCTTTACGGCGAAAGCGCGTTTTATCATCATCTTCACTAATTTTTTAATAAATATTAAAAAATGATATTTGATAACCAATTTTTATTAATACTGATTTCCGGTTTGTTTACCGCTTTAGCAGCGAGTTTTTTGGGCGCTTTTATTGTTGTTAAAAGAATGGCTTTGGTAGGCGACGTTCTGTCTCACGTGGCGCTTCCCGGCATTGGTTTGGCGCTGATACTGAATATTGATCCGATTTATGGGGCGGCGGTATTTCTTTTGGCAGCAGCTTTCGGCACATGGTTTATTGAAAAAAGAACGGCCTTGCCGCCCGAAGCTATTATAGGCACCTTCTTTACCGCCACTCTTGCTTTAGGCGTTATATTGGTCCCAAGCGAAGAACTTTTTGAAAGTTTATTCGGCAATTTATTTGCTATAGGTTATAGAGATGCTGTAATAATAATTTTGGCGTCCATAATAATATTCGTTTTAACCTTACTATTAACGCGCCGTTTAGCTTTAGTTATCGCGGCGCCAGATTTAGCAAAATCAGCCGGATTTCGTCCTGATTTTTCTTACCTTGCTTTTCTTATGCTTTTTGCGTTAAGCGTAGCCTTAGGTATTAAGCTTATTGGCTCGGTTTTAATGGGAGCTCTCACGATTTTACCGGCCGTTTCTGCCCGCAATTTTGCCTGGAGTTTAAAATCATTTTTGGTTTTTAGCGTTATTTTGGGTTTGGTTATGACATTTATCGGTATTTTAATTTCAAGCGCGTTTAATTTTCCTACCGGTCCGTCGGTAATTCTTTCCGGCATCGTTTTCTTTGCGGTCTCATTACTTTTTAAGAAATCATGAAAAAAACAGTTAATTTTCAAACAAAAGATGGCGTAAAAATCGTCGGTGATTTTTTTAACGCCAAAAGCCCACCTAATGGCAGTCAAGGCAAAAAATCAATTATTCTTTTGCATATTCTTCCGGGCAACCGTGGCGATTTTAACGAACTGTCGGAAATTTTGTGGAAGAACGGTTATAACGTTTTAAACATAGACGAAAGAGGACACGGCGAATCCGAGGCCTGGTACGGAGAAATGGGTTCGTGGCAGGAATTTACGCCCGCAGACTACGATAAAATGATTTACGATGTCGAGGCGGCGGCGCAATGGCTTAAGGTTAGAATTACCGATACGGAATTAGCGGTTATCGGTGGTTCAATCGGCGCGAATTTAGCTTTGCTTTACGGCGCGAAAGCCCAGCCAAAAATTGTTGTTGCATTGTCACCTGGACTTAATTACAAAGGTGTTAAAACCGAAATTGCTTCGCGAAATTTCAGGCAAAATCTTTTGCTCGCGGCGAGCCGCGATGATAATTACGCTTTTGAATCGTGCGAACGTTTGCTTGACATTTCGGCGGCATCAAAAAAAGAATTCATTAAATACGAAGACGCCGGGCACGGCACGCGGATGTTTTCTGCCGAACCGGAATTAAAACAGAGGATATTGGATTTTTTGTCCCAAAATTTTTAATTTGGCGCGGGGAATTTAAATTTGCAACTTTTATATTCCAAATAACTTCTAAATAATTTGTTATTAATTTTGTTTTATGATACACTCCCGTTATCCGAATTATGGGAGTAAAATAACTTTTATGGTTAAAATTAATCCAAGGAAAATAAACAGCTTGGACAGAATGAAATATTTAGATTTGTTATGGACCAGTATTGCAGCGTTTAAATCAAGGGATGAGGTTAAAAATTTTTTCAAGGACTTACTTAGCGAAAGCGAAGCAATTATGTTGTCGCGCCGAATCATGATTGCTAAATGTCTTTTGGAAGGTATGACTTATGAGGAGATCAGAGTTCGTATGAAAGCCGGATACGATAATATCGCTAAAGTCCATAGTTGGTTGATAAGTGGTTTTGGAGGTTATGAGAAAGCAATTCTAGAGTTTAATAGAGTGCTTGATAAAAGAGGGGCCAATAAAATACCGATCCGACCTCTTTCATTTGAATGGTTGAGAAAGAAATATCCTTTACATTTCTTATTATTTAATTTAATTTTGGATAAAAGATCTAAATAAATAAAAATCTAATTATAAAACACTCCCGTAATTCGGATAATGGGAGTAAAATAATCTTGTGCGGGGATTTTAAAAAAATTACTGAATTTGACTTTATTCTTTATGTAATATAATCTTATTATCATAAATAAATTAGATCTTTAATTAATCAAAGTGGGGGTCGCATGAGGAAATCAACGAAAGCCATATTGATTGCATTGGCAGTATTAATTGGGCCGGCAATTTATATGGGATATTTGTCTTATAGAGAAAGCAAAATTGTTGATGTTTTTACCGTAAAGGTTATGAAAGGAATGGAACGTAGAGGGGTTTCAGGATTGGCCGTCGGGCTAAGGCCAGTTGAAGTAATAAAAATTGACGATCCTTTTTTTTTTGGTTCTAGTTAGGTCTTTACAGATGAAAAAGGTTTTGCCAATTTCTATAATCGTGAGCCTGGCGAATATCAGGTTGATTATTTGAGTAATTGCGAAGAGAAAAACTTTCGCGTGAGAGCACAAGGCGTTAAAGTTTATGTGAAAGTGTACATTGATTCCTGTGATAGAAGCATTCTGATAACCCCGAAAAATTAAATTTAAACCGCCGAAATAGAGCGGTTTTAATTTATCTAAAAATTTATGGTAAGATAAACAAAGTGAAATTATATAGTTTCAATATTCTAATTATTCTAATTCTCGTTACCATCGGTGGCGCGTTTATTGCCGGAAATTTTGATTTTATTAAAAAAATTCCGGCGGCGGTTTCAAATGTTTTAAATACCGAAGAGACGGTTAAAGTAAATAAGCATTTAACAATAAATCCCCAAAAAGCGGTTTATTCAACTGTTTGGATGGCTCGCGCTAAAAGATTTAATGATTTAATTCGCGTTGCGGATGAGACAGAAATCAACACTATTGTCATTGACGTAAAAGACAGCGAAGTTTATATAGATGACTACATTAAAAATTTAACCGTAAAACTCCGTGCGAAAAATATTTACACTATAGCGCGGCTGGTTATTTTTCAAGATAGTTCGCAAATAAAAACTCATCCGGATTGGTATTTTAAAAAAGAAGATGGTTCGCTGTGGCAAGACAAACGCGGTTGGTATTGGATGGATCCGTCAAATTACGAGGTCTGGGAATATAGTGTAAGTATTGCTAAAAAAGCCATAGACGCCGGTTTTGATGAACTAAATTTTGATTATATCCGCTACCCAAGTTTCAAAAAAGACGACGATGTTGTTTTTCCTTCGGTATTAAAAAACCATATAATAAATAATTTCGCGAGTTATTTAACTTCAGAACTTAAGAAGTATGATTCTTATATCATGCTTTCTGTTGATTTATTCGCGTATAATATGCTTAACGGTAGTGATTTGAATATTGGCCAGGCATTTACCGAAGTTTACGATTATTTTGATTATGTCAGTCCGATGATTTATCCGTCTCATTATATTTCGGGAAATTTCGGGTTTGACAATCCGGCGGAGCATCCCTATGAAGTGGTTTTAGGAACAATTGAAAAAGGGAAACAGCAATTGTGGGAAAAATCAGCCATGGAAGTCGGCACGAGTACGCCGGCGATAGTTAATCCGGTCTTTGAAAAGCGCCTTAAAAAACTGCGTCCTTGGCTTCAGGATTTCAATATCGGCGCGATTTACAATGGAGAAATGATTCGCAAAGAAAAACAAGCGGTTTATGACGCAGGCCTCACCAGCGGTTGGCTTTTATGGAACCCGAGAAACGTGTATACTGAAGAAGCATTAGATAAAGAAAATTAAAATAATTATTATCTCTATGAATGAATTGTCTTCAAAAGAATTATACGATCAAAAGAAAAAAGAAAAATTTTCCGGGGAAAAAAGAACTGGTAAATTTAAGATGTTTAAAAAGATTTTGATTTGGATTGCAGTATTTTTGGTTATAAGCGGAGGAATTTATTGGTTTATAAAAAGAAGCCAAGAGAAAACCGCTCTAAGAAAAATTTATGCGGTTCAAATTCCCGATCAAGGCCGAAATCATATTGATGTTGGCGCGCCACATCCGACTTATAGTTCCAATCCGCCGACTTCCGGTTGGCATTATGGCAATCCAGCTACCAAAGGAGTTTATAAAAAAGAGCTATCCGATGAGCAACTAATTCATAATCTTGAACATGGTTATATCTGGATTTCTTACCGCCCGGATGCCTCTCCGGAAATTATCAAACAAATTGAAAGTTTTTATGGCTTCGGGAAAAAAATAATTGTTGAACTGAGAAAGGAAAATGATAAATTAGTTGTTCTCGCGGCTTGGAATTGGCTTGATAAATTTGATCCGGTTTCCGACGATTCTTTAAACAGTGAAGAATTGAAACGCATCGGTGATTTTATTGATAAATATGCAAATCAAGGGCCGGAACCCAACGCGCCGTAGTATTGTTTGATTTTTTTGAAAGTTAAGGTTAAAATATAAAAATATTATTATAAAAAAATACCTATGAATATACTATATATTATTATTGCGGTTATAGGTTTTTTGCTGTTGTCGCTTATTTTCTTCTTTAATAATTTAGTAAGAAAGCGTAACCGCGTTGAAGAAGCGTGGTCCGATATTGAAGTACAGATGAAGAGGCGATATGATTTGATTCCGAATGTCGTTGAAACCATAAAAGGATACGCCGCTCATGAAAAAGGCGTTTTAGAAAATGTTACCCGGGCCAGAACGCAAGCCATGGGGGCGAGCTCCAACGCGGAACACGCGGAGGCCGAAAATATGCTTTCTAATACTCTAAAAACTCTTTTCGCGGTCGCGGAAAATTATCCCGACCTCAAAGCCAACGCCAACTTTTTGGATTTACAGCGCGAATTGGCCGACACAGAAAATAAAATCCAGTCGGCGCGCCGTTTCTACAACGGTAATGTTCGCGACTACAACATTGCTATTGAATCGTTTCCGGCGAATATGATTGCCGGCGCGCTTAGTTTCTCCCGCAAAGAACTTTTTGACCTTGAAGAAGAAGCGGCAAGAGAACCGGTTAAGGTTAAGTTTTAACATGACTCTTTATACGCAGCGCTCTAAAAACATCTACAAAACCTGGCTGCTCATGACGGTTTTTTTTGGCGTAGTCATCGGAATCGGGTGGATTTTTAGCCAGATTTACGGAAATCCCGGCATTTTGTATATTGCGGTGATTTTCAGCATTTTTATGAACGTTTTGAGTTATTGGTTTTCGGACAAGATTGTTTTAAAAATTCACAAAGCAAAGCCCATAGATTTAAAATCGCATCCGGAGCTTTACAGAATTTTAGAAAATCTTACCATTGCCGCCGGACTTCCCATGCCGAAGTTCTATATAATAGACGACCCGGCGCCAAACGCTTTCGCCACCGGGCGCGACCCGAAAAACGCCGTGGTAGCAGTAACGAGCGGGTTGATGGAAAAACTGGACAGGAGTGAGATTGAAGGAGTGCTTAGCCACGAGCTTTCCCACATAGGAAATAGAGACATGCTGGTTTCAACCGTGGCGGTAGTGCTTGTCGGGTTTATAGCCATTCTTTCGGATATGTTTATGCGTTCTATGTTGTTTGGAGGAATGCGAGGTCGGGATAATAATGATTCCCGCGCCGGCGGAATTATGATTATTGTCGGCATCGCACTGTCTATTTTAGCGCCGATTATCGCTTCATTGATTCATATGGCAATTTCCCGAAAAAGGGAGTTCTTAGCCGACACTTCCGGCGCGCTTTTAACAAGGTATCCGGAAGGGCTTGCCAAGGCCTTAGAAAAAATTTCAACATATTCACGCCAGATGAAAACCGCGTCCAACGCTACCGCGCATTTATTTTTGGAAAATCCTTTCGGCGCGGATTCGCGTGGAGGCAAAAAAACTCCATGGCTTGTAAAAATTTTTTCTACCCATCCGCCGGTTGAAGAAAGAATTAAAATTCTGCGGGGTTTGAAAATATAAAAAATAATAATGGAAACGTGCCAGAGTGGCCGAATGGGCCTGCTTGTTTCCGATTTGTCTAAAAATTCTAGTAAGCGTAGAATTTTTAGAAACAAATCGCAATCCCGCCAATGGCGGAGGGTTGGCCGAGTGGCTTAAGGCGCACGCTTGGAAAGCGTGTGGGAGAAATCCCTCACAGGTTCGAATCCTGTACCCTCCGCCATTGGCGGGAGAAAGCGAGTTTGCCGCAAGGCATCACAGGTTCAAATCCTGTACCCTCTGCAGTGCTGAGCACCGGTTCGAGAGACCGGGCGACTTTTTATATAAAAACAACCTATTTGGCTAAAAGCCTTTCGGTTGGTGATTTTTATGGGATACGATTGTCTCTATTCTCGGTTACAACTCCGAATCCACCCTCTGATGGTTTCGCAAGACGATTCTTGTCATTGAGACATTGTTTTATTGTTTTTAAGGCAAAAAAAGCGTAAAATGGCGGTAATGATTGAATTTAGGGAAGTCAACAATGAATCGGAATACAATCCGCTTCTAGTCGCGAGAAACGCGTCTTTTACCCAAGCGTGGTTTTTTGGCGAGTGGCAAAAGGCGATGGGTCGTGAAGTTATAAGATTTGAAATAAAAAACGATTCAGAAATTTCAGGATTTTTTCAAGTTATAAAGTATTCACTGTTTACCCGCCGAAGCTTTAGCGTAGGAGGGCCGTTTTCTGAAAGTTTTTTGTATATTCCGCATGGACCCGTCTTAAAAGAGACGAGTTATTTAAACGATGAATTTTTAAAAACATTTCGCGATAAATTATCGAAAATTGCCAAGAAGGAAAACGCGGTTTTTGTACGATTTGACACATTCCCGAAAACTGAAAATAATTTTAAAAATTACTTTAAAAAAACTCCTACTTCTCATTATCATTCCTCTTGTTTCCAGCCAAAATACGAATGGATTTTAAACATTGAAAAATCCGAAGAGGAATTGCTGAATAATATGCATCCAAAAACTCGCTACAACATTGGCTTAGCTGAAAGAAAGGGGATAAAAGTAGAAATCATTTTGCAAAATTTTAATGGTTCGACTTTGCTCACCATGAATAAATATTTTAATGATTTTTACAAGCTCCTTGAAGAAACGGCAAAGCGCGATAATTTCAACCTTCATCCTAAAAATTATTATCAGAACATTTTTAATATGTTAAATCAGAATGACGCATTTTTAGCAGTCGCTAAATATGATAATAAAATTTTAGCAATAAATTTAATTTTACTTTTCGGTAACATGGCCTTTTTTATGCTCGGCGGTTCAAGCGATGAGCATAAGAATCTGATGTTTTCGCATCTGGCGCAATGGGAAGCGGCTAAAGAAGCGAAGCGGCGCGGATTTAAAATTTATAATTTTGGCGGAGTGGACAGCGACGGCGAATATGAAACATTTGGCGGAATTTCTATTTTTAAAAAACGATTCGGCGGCAAACTTCTTGAATATTCCGATTCTTACGACCTAGTCCTTAAACCATTTTGGTACTTCTTATATAGTGTAAGAAAATGGCTTTTAAATCTAAAATAAAAAAACTAATTCCGGAACAGTTAATTTCTTGGTATCACCTAAGCTTGGCAGCTTTAGCCGGTTTTTATTACAGCTGGCCGACGAAAAAAATGATTGTCATCGGTATTACCGGCACCAAAGGCAAGACCTCGGCGGCAAATTTTATCTGGTCGGTTCTAACTGCGGCGGGACATAAAACGGGGCTTATCGGGACGGCAAATATCAGAATCGGCGAAATTGAAATGCTTAATAAATATCATATGACTATGCCTGGCCGGTTTATTTTACAAAAAACTTTAAAGCAAATGGCCGATTCCGGCTGTAAATTTGCTGTTGTCGAAACTACCTCGGAAGGCATAAAACAATGGCGTCACTTCGGAATTTTTTATGATATTGCTGTTTTTACCAATTTAACGCCGGAGCATTTGGAATCGCACGGCGGAAGTTTTGAAAGATATAAAGAAGCGAAAGGCAAAATGTTTAAGACGCTTAAAAATGGCATACGAAAAATTATTGATGGAAAAGAAATTAAAAAAATTATCATCGCGAATTATGACGATTTGCACAAGGAATATTTTTTAAATTTTCCGGCGGATAAAAAAATAACTTTCGGAATAAGGAATGGTCCCGCCTTCGCCAAGGCTTCGGCGGGCAAGGCCGATTTTCAGGCTGATAAAATAAGAAACACGAAAGACGGTTTGGAATTTTTTGTCGGCTCAACCATGCATCAAATAAATATTCTTGGTAAGTTCAATGTTTATAACGCGCTTCCGGCGATTATTATCGGTTCATTTTTTGATATTCCTAAAGAAAAAATACAAGAGGGGTTAAAAAATCTTAAAAATATTCCGGGGCGGATGGAAATAATAGATGAAGGGCAAAAATTTCTGGTTTTTGTTGACTACGCTCATGAAAAAGAGGGGATGAGCGCGGTTTTAGAAACAGCCGGAGAAATGGCGGCGCAGTCAATCGGAAAAGTAATTGTTCTTTTGGGCGCTGAAGGCGGCGGCAGAGACAAAGCCAAAAGGCCGGTTTTAGGCGAAATTGCCGCAAAAAAAGCCGATTTCGTTGTTGTAAGCAATGTTGACCCATATGAAGACGACCCAAAAGAAATTTGCGAAGATATTGCCGCCGCGGCGGAAAAATTCGGCAAAATCCGCGGAAAAGATTTGTTTGTTATTGAAGACAGGCGGGAAGGAATAAAAAAAGCCCTTTCTTTGGCCGGCGATAATGATGTAGTATTAATAACGGGCAAGGGCTCCGAGCAATCAATCGTCATCGGCGGTAAACGGTATATGTGGGACGATAGGATTGTGGTTCGCGAGGAGTTGAGAAATATTAAATAAATAATTTTATTCTATGCAGCAAATCATTCCCGCATTAATTATTTCGGATGAAAATCCGGAAAATGATTTTGAAGAATTAAAAGCCAAGTTTAAAAAACTTGAGCCGTTTTTGGGCGAGTTTGATAATTGGGTTCAGATTGACATTACCGATGGAAAATTTGTGCCGATAAAAACAAACGTTGATCTTGTGGATTTAAAATATTTCACCGAACGCGCTAATGTTGAATTTCATCTAATGATTGGTAAGCCGGAAGAAACGATTGGGGAATGGGTTCGGATTGGCGCAAAAAGAGTTATTGTTCACATTGAAGCGGTTGTTGACGTAAAAAAAATTATAGATATTTGCCGTGAAAATAACGTTGAAGTTGGACTGGCTTTAAATCCCGAAACGCCAAATATGATGATTGAGCCGTGGATAAATACAGTGGATTTAATATTATTTTTAGGAGTTCACCCAGGCAAAGACGGCCAAGAGTTTATTCCCGAGGTTTTGGATAAAATAAAGTCATTGCGCCAAAATTTCCCAAATGTTAAAATTGGAATAGACGGTGGCGTGAGAACCGCGAACATTAATGATTTAAAAGATGCAGGAATTATTATTTTCATTATCGGTTCAGGGATTTTGAAAGCGCCGGATGTTGGCCAAGCAATAAAAGAATTAAAAAATAAGATATTACAATAATTTTACATTTTGATTTTTGAATTTTAAATTTAAAACGTGTCTCACTATATTCACGACGATAAAATAAAAGAGCTGGAAGAATTGGCGAATAAGATTCGCCAATCGCTTATTGAAGAACTGGTTGAAGCAAAATCTGGCCATACTGCCGGGCCGCTTGGAATGGCTGATATTTTTACCGCGCTTTATTTCCATATTTTAAATCACGACCCGAAAAATCCATTTTGGCCCGACCGCGACCGGCTGATTCTTTCAAACGGCCACATTTGCCCTATTCGCTACGCTACGATGGCTCACGCCGGTTATTTTCCAATTGAAGAGTTAAAAACCCTAAGAAAATTCGGAACGCGGCTTCAAGGGCATCCTGAAAGAGAACGACTTCCCGGCGTTGAAACAACTTCCGGTCCTTTGGGTTCCGGTTTGGGACAGGCGGCCGGAATAGCTTACGGGGCGAGAATGGACTCTAAAAAATTCAGAGTATATTGCGCCATGTCCGATGCCGAGCATCAAGCCGGAAATTTGTGGGAATCGGCGATGTTTGCCGGAAACAATAAATTAAGCAATTTAATCGGAATTATTGACCGCAACAATATACAGATAAATGGAATGACCGAAAACGTGATGCCGCTTGAGCCGCTCCGCGCCAAATATGAGGCCTTTAACTGGCACGTTCTTGAGGTTGACGGCCACAATATTGAAGAATTTGTTGACGCAGTGGAAGAAGCAAAGGCGATTTATGAAAAACCAACTGTTATTATTGCCCATACCATTGCCGGAAAAGGCGTTCCTGAAATAGAATACGATTATAACTGGCACGGTAAGCCGCCAAAGCCAGTTGAAGGTGAAAAATTTTTAAATGAATTAAGGACTTTGGGAGGTATAATTAAAGGTGAGCATCAGTGAAAAATTTCAGCCAAAGGCTGATCCGCCTATGGCGGAAAAAGCGAACATGAATAAAAACGTATACTTAATTGAAGATTTACTAAAGCCGGAAAAAATTCCGACTCGTGATGGTTATGGCAAAGGCTTGGTTGAGGTTGGTGAGAAAGATGACCGCGTCGTTGTTTTATGCGCCGATCTGGCTGAATCAACGCGCTCGCACTGGTTTAAAGAAAAATTTCCCGAGCGATATATTGAACTTGGTGTTGCCGAGCAAAATATGGCAACGATAGCGGCTGGCCTCGCAAATTATGGAAAAATTCCTTTTATTTCTTCTTATGCGGTTTTTTCTCCCGGTCGCAATAATGAACAAATAAGGACTGCTATCAGTTTGAATAATCTGCCGGTAAAAATATGCGGCGCTCATGCTGGAATCTCCGTTGGACCGGATGGCGCCACCCATCAGGCGCTTGAAGACATTGCTTTAATGCGGGTTCAACCGAGAATGACCGTAATAGTTCCATGCGATGCCATTGAGGCGCGCAAAGCAACCCAAGCTTCGGTTCTTAACTGCGATGGCCCGGTTTATATCCGTTTCGGGCGGGAAAAATCGCCGGTTTTTACAACCGAGAAAACTCCTTTTGAAATCGGAAAGGCAATTATTTTACGAAGCGGAAAAGATATCACAATAATCGGTTGTGGAATGCTTTTATATAACGCTTTAATAGCGGCTGAAGAATTATCAAAAGAAGGAATTGAAGCCACTGTTATCAATAGCCATACGATAAAACCGCTTGACGTTACGACAATTTTAAATTCAGTTAAAGAGACAAAAGCGGTTGTTACTGTTGAGGAACACCAAGTCGCGGGCGGCCTTGGTTCGGCTGTCGCTGAAGCATTAGCGCAACATTTTCCGGCTCCCCAAGAATTTATCGGTGTTCACGACCGATTTGGAGAATCCGGCGAGCCTGATGAACTTATTGAAGCGTTCAGTATGGGCGTTAAAGATATTAAATCCGCTGTTTTAAGAGTTATAAAAAGAAAGATATGAAATTGTTTGGCAAACAGAAATACGATTTTATAGCAATCGGCGATACTGTAACCGACGCTTTTATCCGGCTGAAAGACGCGGCCCATATTGATATTGATAAAGGCAGTCGTGAAATTTGCATGCATTTTGCGGATAAAATTATTTATGAGGATTTATTTATAGTGCCCGCGGTGGGGAATAGCGCCAATGCCGCGGTGGCGGCTTCACGTTTGGGCTTGAAAAGCGCGTTGGTTTCAAATATAGGCGATGATTATTTTGGAAAAGAATGTTTGGATGCTCTAAAATCCGAAAAAGTCGGAACGGAATTTATCAGGATTCATAAAGGCACAAAAACTAATTACCATTTTGTTTTATGGTATGAGGACGATCGGACGATTTTAATAAAACACGAAAAATACGACTACAAAATTATTGATATAAATAGTCCCATCTGGATTTATCTTTCATCAATGGGCGAAAATTCTCTGCCTTTTCATATGGAACTTGAAAAATATTTAAATGACCATCCAGAAATAAAATTAGCTTTTCAGCCGGGCACTTTTCAGATGAAATTCGGCAAAAGCGCTTTAGCCGGAATTTACAAAAGAAGCGATGTTTTTTTCTCTAATAAAGAGGAATCGCAAAGAATTTTAAATTCAGAAGAAAGTGACATAAAAAATCTTCTAAAAATGATTTCAGCGCTTGGTCCAAAAATTACGGTAATTACTGATGGGCCAAAAGGCGCCTACTCTTATGACGGCAAAGAAATGCTTTTTATGCCGCCATATCCTGATCCGGCGCCTCCATTTGAGCGGACCGGCGCTGGCGATGCTTTTTCTTCAACTTTTACCGTGGCGTTAGCGCTGGGAAAATCAATAAGGGAGGCGATGATGTGGGCGCCAATTAATCCGATGTCGGTTGTCCAGAAAATCGGCGCTCGCGCCGGCCTTTTAACACGAGAACAAATTGAAGAATATCTTAAAAAAGCCCCGGCGGATTATGAACCAAAAGTCTTATGACCATTAGGGATTATTTAAAAAGAACGACCGAAGAAAAATGGGCTTTAGGGCATTTTAATTTTTCGGAAGATGAGGCGTTAAGGGCTATTGTTGAATCGGCTACGGAATTAAAAACTCCAATTTTTGTCGGCACTTCCGAAGGAGAAAGAAAACACCTTGGCTTAAAACAGGCGGTAAATCTAGTTAAAGCTTTTAGAGAAGAATTTAATATTCCAATTTTTTTAAACGCCGACCACACAAAAACTTTTGAAGGCGTTGTCGCGGCTGTGGATGCCGGCTACGATGCGATTTTGGCGGATTTTTCCACTTTGCCGTTTGAAGAAAATATTAAATTAACCAAACAAAGCGTAGAATACGCTAAATCAAAAAACCCGGATATAATTGTGGAAGGTGAATTGGGTTATGTCAGGGGAGAGTCGAAAATTCAAAAAGAAATTATAGAAATAAAATCGGAGGACTTAACCAAGCCGGAAGAAGCGGCGCGATTTGTGAAAGAAACCGGAGTGGATATGCTGGCGCCGGCCGTGGGAAATATCCATGGCATTGCCGCCAACGCGCCGAAACTGGATTTTCAAAGAATCGTCGAAATCAAAAAATCCGTCAGCGGCGTTTGCCTTGTTTTGCACGGCGGTTCAGGAATGAGCGAGTCGGATTTTAAAAATGCGACTCTAAATGGAATTTCAATGATTCATATAAATACTGAAATCAGAGTCGCTTTTATGCAAGCTTTGAAGAAATCTCTGGAAACAATGCCGGAAGAAACAACGCCTTATAAAATTTTAGCCTCCTCAACTGAAGCGATGAAAAAAATCATAGAAGAAAAACTGAGAATTTTCGGCAGTATCAATAAAATTTAAATCTTGTCATGATAAAAATCATAAAAGATTCGATATCTAAAGAAGAATTAAGAAGTATTGCTAAAAATCAATTTGGCGATTTGGTGAAGGCCGTGGTTGATGTTGAAAAAGAAATTATGGCTATTGGCGGCGAACTCCACGCCGACGAAGAGGCGCTTCTTCTGGATCAAGGTTCGCAGCAAGGAGATCTTTGGGGCATAAATCTGTATCCCGATAAATCCAAAGACGATATGATTGAATTTGATTCTATGATCAACATAAGACCGTCTCAAGAAAATAAATCAAGAGGAGTTGAAAGTTTGGATATTCAAAGAAAAATCAGAGATATTGTCAGTAAATTAATTTTATAGTTGTGACTATTCAACACAAAAATTTGGCGGCTGGCGGCTGGCAAAAACTTTCACTTGCCCAGCAATTGGGAAATATTGGCGGTGAAATAAGCCGTGCTCTTAATTGGCGCGATAAAGATCAAAAATCATACGAGAATGCTATCTATAGAGCGTTAGAACTTTTAGATTTAACAATTAGCGACCCGCGCTGGAAAAATCGGTTGAAAGAAATCGTCCGAGCCCGGGAGTTATTATGCGACGCTGTTTTGGGCGGCAAAGAGTATAAAACATCGCTTAATGATTTAGACCGGTATTTTTTCCATTTTGCGCTTGCCGCCCGCATTTTAAAATAAATTTCTTAATTTTAGTAGAGGTCTCTGGAATGTGATAATATAAAACATGATGAAAATATATATAACTAGAATGGTTCCCGATGCGGGAATTAAAATATTAAAAGACAATGGTTATGAAGTGGCTGTTAATCCTGAAGACAGGGTTTTAACCAAAGAAGAATTAATCGCGGCGCTTAAGGATCAGAATTATGACGCTTTATTTTGTCTTTTAACGGATAAAATTGACGGAGAAGCGATGGACGCTTTTGGCCCGCAGCTTAAAATTGTTGCCAATATGGCTGTCGGTTTTGATAATATTGATACTGAAGAAGCTAAAAAACGGGGTATTATGGTTGCTAATACGCCGGGTGTTTTAACCGGCACGGTTGCCGAACATACTTTTGCCTTGATGCTTGCTATTGCCCATCGGATACCGGAAGCGGATAAATTTACAAGGGCGGGAAAATATATCGGATGGGCGCCGATGCTTTTATTGGGTAATGATTTGTCTGGTAAAACCCTGGGCGTTATCGGATTGGGACGAATTGGTTCACGCGTTGCCCATCACGCGGCGAAAGGATTTGAAATGAAGGTTTTATATTATGATGTAAAACGCAATGAAGAATTTGAGCGTGAGTTTGCCGCGACTTACTTGCCAATTGAAGATTTATTAAAACAATCCGATTTTGTTTCAATACACGTTCCGTTGCTTGAAACCACTCGCCACTTTATTGACGCCGAGAGATTAAAATTGATGAAACCTTCGGCTTACATTATAAACACTTCCCGAGGGCCTATTATTGATGAAATAGCGTTGGCAAAAGCGTTAGCAGATAAAACAATAAAAGGCGCCGCTTTGGACGTTTTTGAATTTGAACCTAAAATAACACCGGAACTTTTGGAATTGGACAGTGTAATTCTAACGCCTCATATCGCTTCGGCAACAGAAGAAACGCGCTCAAAAATGTCAGCATTGGCGGCAACCAATATCATTGAGGCCTTAGAGGGAAGAATGCCTCCAAACCTACTGCAAAACTAAAAATATTGATGTCCGACATCAATATTTTTATTGACCGTGGTTTAATATTATGTTAATTTATTAAAGTATGACGGAGTTTGATAAAAAAGATTTAAAATTTATCGGTCCTTGTCCGGTTTGCAAGTCAGTTTTCGATTCTGTTAACGTTAAGGCCTTAAAAAGCCGTGGAGCGACTTCACTGCTTCACGTTGATTGCCGCGAGTGCGAAAGTTCTTTGCTTGTTACTTTAATTAAAAGCAATACAGGCGTTATTACCAACGTAGGCGTTTTGACTGATTTGTATAAAAATGATTTTTCAAAGTTCAGGGACTTGCCGGTTATTACAATTGACGAGGTTTTGCATTTTGATAGCAGTAGCGATAACAAAAATGACAACTTTAGAATTAAACAGTAAAAAAAGGGAAATTTTTGGGAAAAAAGTGAAAATCCTAAGAAATCAAGGGTTGATTCCGGCTGTGGTTTATCCCACCAGGAGCGGCGGAAAAGAGGGAAGTGTTTCAATTACCGTTGACGGTAAGGAATTCGGCCGTGTTTTTAAATCCGCAGGTGAAACGACTTTAATAAAACTTTTTATTGCCGCTCCCGAAGGGAGCGAGTCTCATCAAGGGCGGGACGGCGGAAATATAAAAAATGTTTTGATACATGATATTTCCCGTGATTCCGTAACTGATGAAATAAAGCATATTGATTTTTATGAAGTTAAAATGGATGAAAAAATTGACGCTAAAATTCCGCTCGTCTTTATAAGAGACGCTCCGGCTGTATCTGATCTCGGTGGTATTTTGGTTAAAGCTATGCAAGAGTTTGCGGTTAGAGCTCTACCCGCGGATTTACCTCATGAAATTGAAGTGGATATTTCGGTTCTTAAAACTTTTGACGACAATATTACTGTAAAAGACATTAAACTGCCTAAAAATGTTGAAAGATTAGAAAATATTTCCGCTTCTGTGGTATCCGTGGCTCCGCCTCGATCTGAAGCTGAGATTGAAGCCTTAAGCGGCAAGATTGAGGAAAAAGTTGAAGAAGTGGCAACCGAATCTGAAGAAAAAGCGGCTGCCACTCTCAAAGAGGAAAAAGAAAAAACAATAAAATAATTCAAATTATGATAAAAAAAATTTATTCATTTGTTTTTTTGTTGTCTTTTTTAATTTTTATAACTACAACATCCGTTTTTTCTCAAACCGATAATAGAGATGCAAAAATCAGTCAGCTTGAAGGCCTAATAGAACAATACAACCAAGAAATCGCTAAAAAACAAACCGAAGCTCAAAATCTGGCAAATCAGATTTCCATATTTGAACTGCAGATAAAGCAAGCGCAAGCGGAAATTGACGCTACTAATCTTACAATAAAACAATTGGCTTCAGCCATTGGCCAAAAAGAAAAAAATATCTCTCTAAAAGAGAAGGAAATAGGAGGACAAAATATTTTATTAGCCAGATATTTGAAGCAAGTTCAGAGAAGTGACGAAGGATCGCTTCTGGGGTTTTTGCTTAAAAATCGAAAGTTTTCGGATTTTTTTAACGATCTTAACTCTATCAGTAATATTCAAAATCAAATTCACACCACTTTATCAAAAATTAAAGATCTTAAAGAAAAACTTATAACAGAAAAGGAGAATTTGGAGAGCGATAAAACCGAACAAGAGCAATTAAAGCGTATCCAAAACAAACAAAAAACCGCGCTTCAAACGGCAAAAAAGGAAAAGCAAAAATTGCTTGATACGACAAAAGGCCAAGAAAAACTTTATCAACAATTAATTGCTAAAACACAAGCCGATATAGAAAAGATAAAAAACCAGCCATATGAGTTGGCAATGGGATTTAAGATGACCTTTGAAGAAGCATTAAGCCGCGCTATTCCCGCTTCGCAACACACCGGCGTTCGTCCCGCTTTTCTTATGGCAATCGTGAAAATTGAATCGGATTGGGGAGGTAACGTCGGCAAAGGAACATGGCGAACCGATATGCATCCTCGTGATTTTAACGCTTTTGCCGCGATAACTAGCGCGTTAGGATTAAACCCCGATTCAACGCCGGTATCAAAAAAACCATCTTATGGTTGGGGAGGGGCTATGGGGCCGGCGCAATTTATACCTACAACGTGGATTTTATACGAAGCAGCGGTTGCTAACCTAACCGGTCATAGACCTCCATCGCCTTGGAACATTGAAGATGCTTTTACTGCTTCAGGGCTTATGCTGGCGCAGTCCGGCGCCGACAAGCAAACGTACGCGGCGGAAAGCAAAGCGGCGAAAATTTACATTGCAGGCGGCAGATGGAGTACGTCGCTTACGGCAAGAATATATGCCAAAAATGTTATGGCAGAAGCGGCACGGATTCAAAAAGATATTGATATTCTGAATAAAAGCAAATAATTTAGTAAAAACTAAAATAATACAAAATAAAATTTCAGGAGTGGGGCTAAGGAATTTTATTTTGTATTATTTTAGTTTTTGTGTCAGCGCCTCAATTATAGGTTCTAAATTTCCATCCAATATTTTTTCTATTCTTTGCCAGGATTTTCCAATGCGATGGTCGGTGATTCTATCCTGCGGAAAATTATACGTTCTGATTTTTTCGGCGCGATCGGCTGTGCCAATCTGCGCGCGCCTTTCCGCCATTGTTTCTCCGGTGATTTTTTCCTTTTGCATTTCGGCTAATTTAGCGCGCAAAATATTCATTGCTACTTCGCGGTTTTGCGATTGGGATCTTTGCGACTGGCAGGCAACAACAAAGCCTGTCGGCAAATGGATGATTCTTATGGCGGTTTCCACTTTATTTACATTCTGGCCGCCGGCGCCCGAAGAGCGGAAAGTGTCTATCCGCAGGTCTTTTGATTCAATTTTTATTTCTACTTCCGAAACCGTTTTTAACACGGCGACCGATACGGTAGAGGTATGGATGCGACCGCTTTTTTCCGTTTGAGGAATTCTTTGAACGCGATGAACGCCCGCTTCGTATTTTAATAAATCATAAATTCCCCGTCCTGCTATTTGGGCCGTCAAATTTTTAATGCCTTCGGTTTGGCCTCCAGAAGAATCAATTATTTCAATTTTAAAATTGAGACGCTCGAAAAAACGGCGGTACATCCGCCACAACTGTGACGCAAAAAGACCGGCTTCATCGCCGCCTGCTCCCGCTCTTATTTCAATTATCGTTTTATTATTTCCGGTATCGCTCACGATAATTGTTTGTTCTTTATACGACTACCAGCGGTTTTTTGAAGCCGTTTTTTAAAACGTTCAACGCGGCCGGCGGTATCAATAATCTTGTCTTTGCCGGTGTAAAATGGATGACAATTTGAACAGATTTCAACGCTAATTTCCGGTTTTGTTGAACCAATGGTAAAAATGTTGCCGCAAATGCATTTAATTTTAGCTTTGGGATGGTATTGAGGATGTATGTTTTTTTTCATATTTTGTATATAGTAATTTAGCATTGCGGCGCTCTCTTGTCAATTTGAAATTATTTTGGTATTATCTACGAGGTCATTACTGGGTAATGAAAAAATATGCCAACTAATAAAGATTCGGTAAAAATAAAAAATGAATCCCTCGCGGTTTCAAGCGATGGGAAACAGGATCTTGAGGTTATGGCCTCAAGCGGTGTTCATTTGGGCAGTTTGAGGTCTCACAGCAATCCCAAGATGAAACCATATATTTGGTCCGGTAAGAATGTTTTTCAAATCATTGACCTTGAGCAGTCAAGAGATATGCTTGTAAAAGCCATTGATTTTCTAATATCGGTTAAAAAGAAGGGCGGAATAATTTTATTTGTCGGCACGGGTTTGGCCTCTAAAGATATTGTTAAATCCGTTGCCGAAGAGCTTGATATGCCTTATGTAACGGAGCGTTGGCTTGGCGGAACATTAACTAACTTTCTAACCATTAAGCGTCGCATTGATTATCTTAAAGACCTTGAAAGTCAAAAAAAATCCGGAGAATTTGAAAAATACACCAAATACGAGGCCTTAAAAATTGAAGAAAAAATAACCAAATTAAAAAAATATTTAAGTGGTCTTTTAAATTTAAATAAATTACCGGATGCCATTTGGGTAAGTTCTGGAAACTATGATAAAATTGCCGCAGTTGAAGCGAATAAAAAATCAATACCGGTTGTAGGAATAATTAATACCAATTCCAATCCAGTCCTGTTTAACTATCCGATACCCGCTAATGATATTGCTCTTAGTTCCATTAGTTTCATCTTAAATTCGGTTAGAGACGTTCTTATTAACGTTAAAGTGGAAAAAGCACTGCCTCAAGGTTAAAGCGAGTAGGCGAGCTTTAACGAGTTGCCTGAAAATTTTTAGTAGCGAAGTGGGAAAAAAATTTTCTGTCAACTCAGTTAATATATAAATAATTAAGATTATGGTAAACATTAACGATATTAAAAAAATTCGCGAGATAACCGGGATATCGATTGACGTGGTGCGCGAGGCCCTGGAAAATGCCGATGGCAAGATTGAAGAGGCATTAAAAATCTTAAAAAAGCGGGGAATAGCGGTGGCGGCTAAAAAATCCGAAAGGGAAACCGGCGAAGGGTTGGTTTTTTCCTACATTCATTCTAATGGAAAAATCGGCGTTTTATTAAAACTGTTGTGTGAGACGGATTTCGTCGCCCACAATAAAGAGTTCCAAGAGTTAGGCCATGAGCTTGCAATGCATGTTGCGGCTATGAATCCCGAAGATATTGACGGGCTACTTACCCAGCCATACGTTCGCGATCAAGATTTTAACGTTGACGCTTTGATAAAAAACTATATTGCCAAGTTAGGAGAAAACATTCGCGTTAGTGAATTCTGTCGATTAGAAATTAGTAATTAGTAATATTATGTTTAATTTAATTCCTGTAGCTTTATTGATAACTGCCATTGGCGGCATTGTATATATTACTTCTAATCATTTATCTGAATTTCTCGATGACGAAGAAAATGATAATGATTTTCATTTTAAGTTTAAAGCGCGCTTTATTGGGTGGATCAATCAACTGCCCATGGATAATATTAAAAACCAATCACTTTCGTTTACTCAAAAACTGCTTCACAGGTTTCGAGCGACTCTTTTAAAGACTGACAATTATTTAATGAAATTAATAAGCAAGATTTCACAGCGGGATAAAACAGAAAATGAAAACGGAAAGATCAACGTCAATAGTGATAACAGCGGTGGCAGCAATGTCCCTGATTTTTGGGAAGAACTTGCTAAAAAGAAAAAAGAGGAACAGGTTATTATGCCGGCAGCAGAACCGGAGGTAAGGGTTGGTTTCGCCGTAAAAAGCGAAGCAGCTAAAAAATTTTTTGATATAAAGCCCGACAAAAAAACTTTAAAAACTAAAAAATCTTCCTCGCCTGCCGGACAGGCAGGAAAATAACGCCAACGTAGCTCAGTTGGTAGAGCAACTCCATGGTAAGGAGTAGGTCCGCGGTTCGATTCCGCGCGTTGGCTCTGGTTCTTTTTACTTTATTTACATCAGCACTATACTCTGCTATAATTGATTCATATGAATACTAAAATGAAAGGCGATTTAGCGGTTGGGCAGGCAATAAATTATTATATAAAAAATAACTATGAAGTTTGTTTGCCTATCGGCAATAAGAGGCATTATGATTTGATCATAGAGAGGGGAGGAAAAATAAAACGAGTCCAGGTTAAATTCGCAGGACTTTATAAAAGTAAAAATCAATGTCGGGTTGGCTTGAGGATTACAGGAGGAAATCAATCTTATAATTATGCTAAAAAATATTCAGATGATGCTTTTGATGTTTTGTTTGTTTATACAGAAAGAAATGCTCTGTATGAAATTCCGTGGAAATCGGTAGTGTATAGGAATGAACTTGCCGTTGAAAATATTAAATATAGTAGGTATAAAGTTTTATAGTAAGCGCAGGTGGTAGAGCGGTCAATTACACGAGACTGTAAATCTCGCGCCTTCGGGCTTCGGGGGTTCGAATCCCTCCCTGCGCATTATCACATCGGCTCGAACCATATTTTAATTTTGGGGGAAGAAAATTTTTTAATCTTTAACCCAACGAAAATATGAGATATATACTTTACGCAAGAAAAAGCACAGAGGAGGACGAAAGACAGGTGTTAAGTATTGAAGCGCAGCTCGTAGAGCTGCAAGAGTATGCCGCCAAAGAAAAACTTGTTCCCGTTTTGTCTGAGCAAAGCGAAGTTACAAAACGCAATCCCGCCTTCTAAAGTTTTAAATATGTAGCGGGAAAATTGTTAGCCCATTCGGGTCTGAGACCCTCAGGGTTGAAGACGGTGCGGCTCCCCAGCCTCGCCGAAGTGGCTTCGGCCACGCAGGCGGGAAGACTTTCCTCGCTCCGACCTTGCGTCGGAGCGAAAACCGTTCAAGCAGAGTTGTATAATTCCATCACGTTGGAAAAGTCAATGCCTCGCCCCGCCTTCGGCAAAACTACAGGCAGACCGCAAAATAAAATTTAACTACTTAATTTCCGATCGGTTATTAAGTGGTAAGTTTTAATAAATATTACATTATTTTTATTAAGTTGGCAGGGCTTTGTTGAATACGCCACTCGGATGGCGTATTGTCTGAAAATCTTTTTGTACCAATTAAAGACGATTGTCTGCAAGTGGAATAATTTAAAAAATAAAAACTAACCAGATCTTTGGTTAGTTTAATTATAAATTTATTCCTCTTTTATGAGTTTTCTTGAGCGCAAAAAATCGGCAAGCGTAATAGGAACGGCGTCTTCAAGCGCGTTTTCCAGAATCGTTGTCCCGGCTGAAAATTCAATGCGGATAGCGGTATCGCCTGGTATCAGATAAATTTCTTTTTCATCTGCCATTGTCTTTTCAAGAACATAGATAACGACTGAATCGGGGAGTACTTGAACCGTCGGAGGAATGGTCAGGTAGCAGAAGACCCCGAAATTCCCGCTCTTCTTTTTTAAAACGGCGGTAAGTTTAGCGGGCCGGTAACCATCCCAGAAAGGAGCCAGAAAAAATCCTTTCG